>JBARWW010000056.1:0-3583 GCA_049647005.1 Acidaminobacteraceae bacterium
AGTTATAAGTGTATTTAGTAGAATATTAGTCTAAGTAAGCTTTGAATATCCACATTTATACTCGTATGGGACTAGTGTAATCATGTTGTAACTAAACCTTAAGAAAGTTATAAGGTTGTATATATATGATACTAAGTGTAGGGTATTTTGAACAAAGCAATAAATTGATTATTCGATGGAGGTATAAGATGAAAAAATATTAGTTTTCCTTGTCCTAGTTATGACACTCTTTGGGGTAGCGTACGCAGATGACAAGCCAAATTATGATTTGGATATCAATATAGGAAATAAGGGTACTATTTACATAGATAAGAAAATTCCTATAAATATTACAATTACAAATAATTCAAGTGATTTTTATGGATCTTTAAAGTTAATGATACCTCTTGAATCGAATTCACAAGAAAAAAAGTATTATTCTTATGATTACATAATGCAAATTCCAGCTGGTGAAAGTAAAAAGATAGAGCTACTGGAAACAGCTGATGCGAAAATTAATCCAGGGACTGTTCTAGTTCAGCTAGTTAATAGAAGTGGAAGATTAGAATACGAAGAAAGTTATAAGATTAGAAAATCATATGAAATTAAAACGTCTATTGGTATTTTAAGTGACGATTATGATTCTCTAAATTACTTAAAAAACACTAAGACATATGATTTAATTAACCTATCTGATATTAGTTTAGATGTTGTAGATGCATTTAGTTTATATGATGCTATATTTATAAACTTCTCTGAAACTAGTATATAAATAGTAGAGACAAGGTAAATGGTAACACCCTATTATTTGTAGATAATAGTATTATGATGGATTATAGTGAGGTTGAAAAAACTAACTTTGAAAAAGCAAAAGCGCAATCTATAAAATCGTTGAAAAATCTTCGGAAAATGCAAGCTTTACAATAGTAGACTCTAGAGGTAACTCTACGTTTGCAAATAAAAAAAGTGAAGCTGTAGAGGCTATAGACGAGTTATACCAATTAAATACGAACTTTAAATCATCACTTATAAGTGGTGTGATTTCTGGATTTAGATCTGCAAATGAAGATGGATATGTTGTAGTTCTATCAAATAATAAAGATATTAATGGTGATAAAAATTACAGATATGCTTCTATGAAAGAAAATATAGGTATAACTAAAATTGATGTGTATAAAGAAAATTACAACATTGAAATTACTAACTATTTTTCTGGAAATAAAACAGCGGAAGTATTGCTTAAGCTAGATAATAAAACTATAGATATTATTACTGTAGATATTAAATCAAATGAAACCTTTGTTTTAAGTGGTAAATTAAATGAACTTGGGCAAATTTTGAGTGCAAAGGTAAACACAAAAGACGATATAGCTATAGATAATTACACAAGTAGAACAATTGAAAGAGAAAATGAAACAAGTGTATTTTTAAGCAAGTCATCAAGTACATATGTTAGGGACGCTCTTATACTAAATAGAAGACTTGTTATAAGTGAGAGTGTTGACTCTGAGATTCTAAATGATGGATTTGATATATATTTATGATGGAGTTGAACCAGATACACTTCCAAAAACAGGTTCTATGCTACTTATAAATCCATCAACTTCAAGTAAGTTTGTAAGTGGATCTCTTCAATATGAGAGCTATATAAAACTATCGTCAGATGATGTGAATTCATTTGTTGAGCCTTTTTATGTTGGCGTGTCAAAAGAACTAAATACAGAGAAGCTTAAAACAATTGGAACAGTAGATGGAAATCCTGTAATCCAAAAAGGAATGATTGGTGAACTTAATACATTTATTATGGGATTTGATATATTGGACACAAATCTGCCACTTAAATATTCATTCCCTGTATATATTCAAAATATAATGCAGTATTTCACAAATGATACCAATGAAGACGAGATTTATATAGTTTCAGATAAGATAATGCTAGAATCAGACTTTACTAGTAGGGAAGTGACTATAGTAACTAAAGAAGGCAATACTAATTCAATAGTAAATCTAAAGTGGGTTATAGCTTTACTTGTACTACTATTTTTAGTTATTGAAATGGAGGTATTTAAACGTGAATATTAATATTACCTCTATGATTTTAATTATATGTGCGCTAGTTGCTCTTACTATAAATATAAGAATTGTATATTCGATTAAGAATATAAGTAAGAATAGACGTTTTAGCATTTTAGTGACTAGAGTTTTGCTAATAATACTTATAACACTTGGTGGGTTAGGTATATCTTTAATATCAAAGAGTGACGTAATACATACTGTTTTCCTTGTTGATAGGTCATCAAGTATGGAAGGTGAAAAAGAAAATGTAGAATTATTCATAAATGATGCTATAAAAAGAAAGAGTGTAAGTGATCGTGTTAGTATAATATCTTTTGCTGGTGATGTTTCTACTGACTACACAAGTTTTAGTGAGAAAAGAGAAATTGTACTAAACTCAGTCGTAAATAAAAACGCAACAAACTACGAGGATTCGCTTGATCGTGCTAAAGCCATGATACTTCCAAGCGAAAGTGGAAGAGTAGTTCTTATATTTGATGGTCATGAGAATCAGAGTGATTATAATAATATAAGTGAAGAATTCAAACTTAAAAATAACGAATTTAAATTTGTAAAAATAGATTCAAATCAAAGCGCTGATTCTCAGGTTACTGATATAAAAATTCCAAGGGAAATAACTGTAGGAGAGTCCTTTCAAATAGATTTAGAACTTTATAGTACAAAAAAATCGAGCGCAATACTTCGTATTTATAAAGGCTCTGAGATATTCTCAGAAAAAGAAATAATGCTTAGTAAGGGTAAAAACAACTATACTTACAAGGATGTATTATTTAAGTCAGGAAATCAAATATATACAGCTGAGATTGATATGATAGATGACTTTTACGTAAATAACAATAAATTTTCGACGATGACAAATGGTGTAGGTAGTCCGAGGCTTTTGGTTATAGGTAATGGTGAAGGCAGTGAAGAATATATAAGAAAACTAGCGAGTGACAATGGTTTTAATGTTGATACTTATAAGTCAGAGGATAGTCCAAGCTAGCTTAAAAACTTGCTAAAGTATCAGGCGATTATACTCAATAATGTGACACTTGAAGAAACACCTAGTAACTTTATATCCTCTTTAAAGACATATGTAGAAGACTTTGGTGGAGGGTTGTTTGTTGCTGGTGGTGATAAGAGTTACATTGTAGAAAAACTCGAAGGTGTCTTTATAGAAGAATCAAGTGAAGTATTTACTGATATAGCGTCGAAAGTATATGATAAAAAAGAATTTTCAGATATTATTTTAATAATTGCGATTTTTGTGTTTATACTTGATGTATATGTGAGAAGATTTAGAAATGATAAATTTACTGGATTAATTACAAAGATAAATTTTAAAGTTAGTGATAAGCTTAAAGAAGTTAAAAAAGTTAAAGAAAATAAATCAGATTACTTGGCTAAAACTAAGAACAAAGTTAACATTACTCCAAGGAGCGAAAGTCCTATGAGTGAAAGTTCAAGTGTCCTAGCAAAGAAGGATAAAAAAAGAAAAATCCTCGCACAGTGGTGACATGGATCACTTAAATAGACTTTTAAAGGC
>JBARWW010000057.1:0-7715 GCA_049647005.1 Acidaminobacteraceae bacterium
ATATAGCATGTATCATCAATATTTGCAGTCCAGTATTTTAAAGCATCATTCACTGCATCTTTTAGTACTTTTGAACCACTATGTACCTCCACAACTTCAGCTCCAAGTAACTTCATTCGAAATACATTTAGCTTTTGACGTTGTATATCTTCATATCCCATAAACACCCTACATTTAAGTCCAAGTAGCGAGCACGCTGTTGCTGTTGCAACGCCATGTTGTCCAGCCCCCGTTTCTGCAATAACTTTTTTCTTCCCCATTTTTTTGGCAAGTAGAACTTGAGCAATAGCATTATTTATCTTATGTGCTCCAGTATGATTTAAATCTTCTCTCTTTAGATATATTTTTGCACCACCGCAATGCAGTGTAAGGTTCTTTGCAAAGTAAAGGGGCGTTTCGCGTCCAACATAATTCTTTAGATAGTAATCTAACTCCTTCTTAAAATCGTCATCTTTAATATACATCTCAAAACTTGTGACTAGTTCCTTTAAAGGCTCTACTAAAGATTCTGCTACAAATGCTCCACCGTATTTATCAAAGTATCCTCTATCATTTGGCATATTATAACTCACAATCACCACTCCTTATAAGTTCTATGAACTCTCTAATTTTGACTACATCTTTCTCTCCATTTATTTCAACACCGCTCGATACATCTATAGCATATGGATTTACAAGTCTTATAGCTTCTTCCACATTAACAATATTAATACCACCTGCTAAAAAGCACCTTTGTTTTTTCAAATTCAACTTAACTAATTTACTCCAGTTAAAGCTAATGCCACTACCACCTGCTTGCTTGCCAACTTTTGTATCAAATAATATATGATCATAAGAGTTCATAAGCCCTTGTAAATTTTCATCTAAATCACTTTCTTCATTTATATCTACTGAAATTGATCTTATTATCTTCTGTTTACACTTGTATCCTTCTAATGTTTCACTTCCATGAAGCTGAATATAATCTAGATCACAATAATTTGAAATTCTAATTATGTCATCCGCTTTCTCATCTACAAAGACACCTACTTTTTTTATACTCGATCCTATTTGATTGCTTATTACTTTTGCTTTTTCAACTGTAATCTGCCTTTTACTTTTAGCGAAAACAAAACCAATATAATCAGCTCCGTATTCACATACTTTTTTTGCTGTATCTATATCTGTAACTCCACATATTTTTATCTTCATATACCCAACTCCTTCTATAGTCATAGAATACTTACTTAATTTGCACTTCCTAATACACGACTTATATCATCAATATTTCTTATAAGTGATTCTCCAATTAAAACTCCACTAAATCCAGCTTGCTTTAACACATCTATATCATCCTGGCTACCGATGCCACTTTCACTAATAAAAACAGTCTTTTCTAACTCAGACTTACTTACACCAGATATCATATCTAAACTATTAGAAATATTGGTATCAAATGTTTTTAGGTCTCTGTTGTTTATACCTATGATCTTTGGACTAAAGCTAAGACAAAATTCTAGTTCCAATTTATCATGCACTTCTACGATTACATCTAAACCCTCTGATGATGCATATCTGTATAGATCAATTATCCTGTTTTTATCTAGAGCACTTGCAATTAAAAGAATTATATCCGCTCCCATTTTCTTTGCTATATCTATTTGGATTTCATCTATAATAAATTCTTTATTGAGAATATATCCACTAAAACTACTTCTTACTTTGTAAAGATCACGGTATGAACCATAGAAATACTCATTATTAGTTAGTACTGATATACACTTTATTCCACCTTGAATATAGTTTTTAAGAGTATTTGAAATTGATAGGTTTTCTGCAAAAAGTCCCTTTGAGGGTGAGCCACGTTTTATTTCTCCAATTATTACAAAATTTCCGTACTTTTTTATATACTCATTAAATGCACCTTGCCTTGAAAATATATTTTTACAAATAACCACTTCATTTTGTGAGATTTCAATTTTACATCTTGATAACTTATTGTAGTTGTTAGTAAGTAAGTCTACTTCTAGACTCAAGGTATGTGGTCCTTTTTCATCTATGTTTTCAAGTTTTTCTTTAATAATTTTTACATCTGCTTTTTTTGATTTAATAATTTCATCTAGTATATTCATATTTTACTTTCTCCTCTTTAAGTCAAGTGCTATTTTTCAACACTTCAAGTTCTTATTGTATACTTAAGTTTTACTAATTTTGTTTTGCAGAGCTTCTAATTTCAGAAGCGATAACTTAGTTGCCAATGTTTCTCTAGTTAAACTTATGCCATCTTCTATACTTCCTACAAAATCAAAGGTATAAAGAGCAATGGCACAGTTAAAGACAACTACTTCTAGATAATCACTTTGTTCATTATTTAAAACACTCCTTAGAATTTTTGCATTCTCTTTTCTATTTCCTCCTAAAAGGCTACTATTTGAAGCATTCTTCATACCAAAGTCTTGGCAATTAAAAATTTGTTTTCTACTTTTTCCTTCTTTAGTAAAAATAATTACATTGTCTCCTTCAAGTGAAGCCTCATCCATACCACCAAAACCGTATATAACAGCAGAATTTTTTACGCCTATCTGCATAAGTGCCTGACTCATTAGTGGAAGAAGTTCTTTTTTATAAACTCCAAGAACTTGACCAGAAAGGTTTATTGGATTAGATAATGGACCAACTAAGTTAAATATCGTTGGAGTTGCAAGATCTTTTCTTAAATCCGAAACATTTTTCATAAGTGGATGCGCAGTCTGAGCAAATATAAATGATAATCCAACTTCGTCTAATTGTTTTTCTGTTACTAGCTTTCCAACTGAAGTATCAATTGATAATTCATCAAGCACATCTATACTTCCACATTTACTAGATGCACTCCGATTTCCATGTTTTGCAATATTTAAACCAATAGCACTAAGTACAAAGGCACATGTTGTGCTTATATTAAATGTATTTAGTTTATCTCCACCAGTTCCAACTATGTCATAGAACTTTTTCAAACCAGTATTGTAGTTAAGTGATTTTACTTTTAGAGTCTTTGCAAAACCTGCAATTTCAGTGTAGCTTTCTCCCTTAGCTTTTAATGCAAGTAGTAGTTCTTTAATTTCATCATCATCTACTTTTTTATTTAATATATCCAAACTAATTTTATGAGAAAAATCAAAGTCTAAGTTTTCTCCTTTAAGCACTCTATCTATAGCATTTCTTAACATCTTTAAACCTCCTTGTTTATATAGCTTACAAAATTCTTTATTATGATATCTCCTGATTTTGTAGAATATGATTCTGGATGAAATTGTAGGCCAAATACATTATGATTATTATGTTCTATGGACATTATTTGACCATCCATTTCTGATACTGAAGTTACACTTAAACACTTTGGCAAACTATATTTATCTATAACTAGCGAATGATATCTGACGACTGTATTTTTTTCTTTAACGTCCCTTAAAATTCCTAAATTATTATGCAGTATCTTATCTGTTTTACCATGAACTAAGTTGCTAGCACGAGAAACCTTGCCACCAAACGCAATGGCTATAGCTTGGTGACCAAGACATACTCCTAGTATTGGAATCTCTTTATAAAATGCTTTGATTACCTCTATACAATTACCAGCTTCTTCTGGTCTTCCAGGACCTGGGGATATAACTATGGCTTTTGGTTTTAGTTTTCTTATTTCATTAACTGTCATCTCATCATTTTTAATGATTTTCAGATCATTGTATTCAGCATTTAGTAAATGTGCTAAATTATAAGTAAATGAATCATAATTATCAATTAGTAAAATCATATAGAACCTCTCCTTCATATGTCATTTCAACAGCTTCAAACATTGCCTTTGACTTGTTTAATATCTCTGTGTATTCATGTTCACCAACTGAGTCCTTGACGATTCCTGCACCAGCATGAATTATCACCTTTTTATCTTTTATGAGTATAGTTCTAATTGTTATACAACTATCAACATTTGCGCAATCATCTATGATTACTATTGCTCCAGCGTAGAGTCCTCTACTACAGGTCTCAAGTTTATCTATTATCTGCATGGCTCTAAGTTTTGGCGCCCCTGTAACTGTTCCAGCTGGAAATGTTGCCTTAACACAGTCTAGTAACTTAAGAGGATCATTTGCTCTACCTTCAACTCTAGAGACTAAATGCATAACTCTTGAAAATCTTTTTATCTGACAAAACTCCATAACATGAACGCTTCCAACTTTGCAAACTTTACTTATATCATTTCTACCAAGATCAACTAACATTAGATGTTCGGATAATTCTTTTTCGTCATTTTTAAGTTCAATCTCCCTTTCCATATCACGATTATCATTTTTAATTGCGCGAGTACCAGCTATTGGAAATGTTTCTATATGCTCATTATTTTTTCTTACTCAAGTTTCTGGAGATGTACATATAGTAGTAATTTCATTAAAATTGATTATTGATTTATATGCTGATTTATTTATGTTTTTCAAATTTTTGTATAAGTCGTATTCATCAAGTTCTACATTTATAGAGTAATGATTTGATAAAACAACTTGAAAAATATCGCCAGCATTTATATATTGTTTTGCTCTATCTACATTATCAATAAATTTTTCTTTTGTTATTGAAGACTTAAATTTGATTGATTTCGCTTTTTCTATTCCATTTTCTAGCTTTTCTGTTTTATATTCTCTATCCGCCCTCACTTGGTCAATTGAAATGGAATGTAAGCTTTCATTTATACATTTTTCACTAGAAAAAATACATTCTCTAACATCTTTAATCTTATTTATTACAGTCTCATAACTCTCAGTATTAAAAGTCGTATTTAATTCTTTATTTAAACTATTAAAAGCAAACTCTCCACTCGCAAAAGAATTGCATATGATATGAAGTCTTAAGTCTGTATGATTAATAACTATTAGTAGCTTAGCCAGCTTAAATTCGTATTTTGAATTACTACTTTTATTCTTTAGCTTAATATTGTGAAAATCTTCAATTGCATCATAGTTTATATAACCTACAACTCCGTTTACAAATGGTGAATTAGGATTGTTAGCTTTGTCATTACATTGATTTTTTTTCTTGTGGTCATAATACTTTTCTAAATTTTTATAGTCTATATCTTTTGTTTCTAAACCAATCATGGAATAATTTGTTGATTTATCTGCACTTATCAAGTTTTCAAATATAAATATAGGCTTTCTAGATTTCATTTTTTCAATTAGCACATCTATTTCTATTTTGTAATTATCATATGTTTCAATTACATTTGTTACTCCACTACTTGCTCTTTCTTTATAAAACTCTGATTTATTCACTATATAACCTCCAATATTTATATAAAGCACTCTTTAATAATCTATTTTTTCAAAAAAAAATCCCTGTCCAAAAAGGACTAGGGATATAGTTGCCACCTTTTAATATTGATTATTAACCCTTTCTCTGTATTACATTCTTTTATATATTACAAAATCCAATTATATTTTTCATTTGGTTTTGCTCAACAAAGGTTTTGTATACAAAAAAAACTTATCCAAAAAGATAAGTTTGTATAATAGCCACTTAATGTTTCTTTCGATCAATCAATCTAAGACCTCTATAACGGGAGGGTCCCGTCGCAAATACTCACCAAAATTGGCTTTCACCTTGAACTCATGAGACCATTCAATAAATCTAGTAACATCGGGTTCACACCAATCCCCAACTCTCTGTAGTCCTATAATTCATCTACTTTTCTCAATCAACGTTTTAATATATTCAACTTATTAGGAAGTATAATATACCCTCAAAGTTTTGTCAACTTGTTCTTTAAATTTTTTTCACTCTAACTTTATTATAGAAATATAACAGTAATACTAACTAGTCTTACTGTTATAACTCCAGTAAGATCCATAGTAAGACCACTTGCAGCTCCCTCTTTTCCACCCATATCTATAGCCTTTGACGTTCCGATTCCATGCAATGATGTAACTTCAACTGCAAGTGGTGTTGTAATAGACTTTGAATAAAGAGAATTTGCTACTTTTTAGTAAGCAATGATTAGAAGGGATTTAGATTCTTTTGTTGAAATTAACCTAAATGGAGGTAATTATATGGACCTAATTATTAGAAATGCAAAAGTAAGAAATTGTGAGGAGCTTCTTGATATTGTGGTAAATCATGGTGTATTTGAAAAAATTGAGCCAAACATAGTTGGAAACTTTAAAACTGAAATTGATGCTAAGGGAAAACTTGTTAGTCCACCTATAATTGACCCACATATACATCTTGATAAAGTTAATATCTTTGATGAAGTTAGACCTAATGAAAGCGGAACATTAACTGAAGCAATAGAAATCATATGGGAAAAGAAGAAAACATATACTGATGAAGATATTGTCGCTAGATCTGAGAAGGTTGTAAAACAAGCTATTACTAATGGAACTCTTTATATGAGAACACATATAGATGTCGATACTACTTGTGGACTTAAAGCCATGAGCGGAGTTCTTAAACTAAAAAATA
The DNA here is from genome assembly GCA_049647005.1 of Acidaminobacteraceae bacterium. Taxonomy (GTDB): domain Bacteria; phylum Bacillota; class Clostridia; order Peptostreptococcales; family Acidaminobacteraceae; genus JBARWW01. The sequence goes on from JBARWW010000057.1 coordinate 6,472, forward strand.
AATATAAAGATTATATCGATATACAAACTATTGCGTTCCCGCAAGAGGGAATAGTTAAAGACCCCGGCACTGAAGAACTTATGCGCGAAGCTATGAAGCTTGGATGTGAAATTGTAGGCGGTATGCCAGCAAGCGAAAATACACCTGAAGATAGTTTAGCACATGTTGAGATTTGTTTTAACATAGCAAAGGAATTTAACGCTGACATTGATATGCATGTTGACGAAACTGATGACCCTTTTTATAGGACCCTTGAAATGATTGCAGATGAAACTATAAAACGTGGTTATGAAGGTCGTGTTACATGTGGACATACATGTGCACTCGCTGCCTACGATGATCACTACGCTAAGTATGTTATAGCCAAAGTAAAAAAAGCTGGCATATATATGATAACTAATCCAGTTACTAATCTAATGCTGCAAGGTCGACTTGATAAACAACCAATTAGACGTGGTATCACTAGAGTTAAAGAACTATTAGCTTCTGATATAACAGTTTGCTTTGGTCAAGACTGCGTTAAAGATACCTTCTATCCATTTGGTCACGCGGATATGCTAGAAGTTGCTTTAATTGTAGCTCACGCTGCACAAATGAGTTTACCTCGTGAAATCGAAAAAGTATTTGATATGCTAACGATTGATTCCGCTAAAATTTTAGGTATCAAAAATTACGGAATTAAAATTGGTAATCCTGCTAACTTTATAATAATAGATGCTCTCGATGTTAGAGACGCAATTCGACTACAAGCGGATCGTCTATATGTCTTTAAAAATGGCAAACTCCTTGCTAAAACTGTAACTAATACATCAATATACTTAGATTAATCATCTTTTATAATATATTAAACAGACAAAAAAATCGTCAGTATAATTATAATGCTGACGATTTTTTTTATATACTTTATCTTCTATTTACATTTTTAACTTCATCAACTTTAGTCTTTTTATTATTTTCTGCGTTTTAAATTAACTCCTATCTTGGTTAGCAATTTTTAGCATTTCATTTACATCTGTGTTTATAAACTTAGAGATAATAAGTTCATTTAATTCACCTAATGTTTCTAAATCTTCAATAAATATATATACAAGTTCACCTTTTATATTTATACGATATAAATTTTTAGATATATTTGCTTCAATTTTTTCTTCATTATCTTCATCACAATATTCTAACTTATTTCTAGCTAAGTCATATGTAATTTCATCTTCAGTTTCTAGAATCAAATCTTCAAATTTCACTTC
>JBARWW010000058.1:0-5530 GCA_049647005.1 Acidaminobacteraceae bacterium
CATCCGCTCTTGCATTTGGAAGCATTTCATTTGTATATTTATCTGCTTTAGATTTGTACTCAGTTTTCTCGTTTTCTGCGATGTTAACATCGTCATATGCCAACTGAACATCTTCAGGAAGAAGTACATCTGTAAACTTAACATCAGTAATTGTTATACCAAGTCCGTAACTATTAAGTTTTCTAGATAAATCTGGGAGTATATCAAGAGCAATTGACTCCTTGTATATAAGAGCACTTTCTAAGTCTCTATTTTGCATATTACGTCTAAGAACACTCTCAAAAGCAAGTCTAGCAGTACCAAGCTGATCATCTACATTATAGATGTAAGCTGCTGGGTCTGTTATTCTATATTGGATGATTGCTCCTATATTTACAATATATGATCCTTTTGTAAGTACAATTGATTCATCATCTTTGTTTATATATGATGGCTCAGAAGTTGGAGTAGGTGCGCTAGATGGACGATATCCATACTGGATACTCTCAACTTTATTAGTGTTAACTATGTACACCTTGTCAATGTATGGAATTTTAAAACTTAGTCCTGGTTTGTCTACTACTTTAATTAACTCTCCAAATCTTTCAATAACGGCTTTTTCAGCATTGTCTAATTTATAGAAACCGTTAGTTACAAAAGAAAAGGCAATTAAAACAATAAAAACAATCAGAAATATTGGTGATTTTTTTTTCATTTAAATTCCTCCTTAAGTTGATAATTACTAGTTTGCTAGTAGTTATAAGTAAAAATAATCAAATAAATATATGCAAATGCCTAATTTTACTAATTACTTTATCATATACATAATACCGTTATTTAATAGAAGTTTCAATTGCAAAGCCCATTTTTTAATGAAATTATAATGTTTTGAGCTAATTAGAGCATTTGGTGTAGAAGTATTTTTACATCATAGTGATTTAATGCCTGAAAAGTGATATCATAATAGCGTATACAAATTTTTTTTTATTGGTGGAGAAAATATGATAGATAATAATAAAACAAAAAATTTCAAAAACTTATTTTTAGATAAATTCAAGTATGTTCTTAAAAATTTACCTACAAAATACTTTGAGAATGATGTTACTGCTTTTAGTGCTCAGATGGCTTACTTTTTATTTATGTCGATTTTTCCAGCTCTTATATTTCTGATAGGCCTTTTAGGTAGGTTTTCTATCGAATATAGATGGGATATTTCTGGTTATATAAGCCTTATACCTAGACAAGCATCATATATAATACAAGAACACATAAAAAATTTGATCGCAGTAGATGGTCAGGCTTTATTTTCTATATCGGGTATAGTTATGATATATTCTGCTTCTCGTGGTATAAATTCACTTATGCGTTCACTTAATAAAGCTTTCGATATTAAAGAGGATAGAGGATTTATCAAAGTTAAGTTACTAGGTATATTTTATACATTTGTGATTATGCTATCAATAGTAGTCGCTTTAGTTATTCCAAACTTAGGTTATGGTTTTTTTATGGAATTATCTAAGTATGTAGAAATCCCAAAATTATTCGCTGAGATGTCAACATTGTTTGGGTGGGTTATTTACCTTGTACTTATGAACATAGTAATTGGGTCACTATATGTATTCTTACCTAATCGAAAGATTAGATATATAGAAGTTATACCAGGAACTATTGTAGCTTTAATTGGATGGTCAGTTATATCTCGTGGGTTTTCATTTTTTATAGCAAACTTTAGCGATATATCAGTGGTTTATGGATCGCTTACAGCGGTTATAATACTTATGATATGGCTATACTTATCATCAACAATACTCATGATTGGTGGAGAGATAAACTCTCTTCTAATAGAATATAAGGCTAATAGATTATAAAAGTTTATACTTAAAATGTATATAAATTAGTATTAGAATTTCTTTTAAAACTTAAAGAGTAGGAGGAGTTAAAATGAATTATGTATTAGACGGATTAAAGCCACAAAATGTTATGAGGTATTTTGAATTATTAACAAGAATACCAAGAGGATCAGGTAATGAGCAAGAGGTGAGTGATTATCTAGTTAATTTTGCTAAAAATTTAAACCTTGAAGTTATACAAGACGATCACAACAATATTATAATTAAAAAACCTGCAACAAAGGGCTATGAGAATGCACCTTCAGTAATTCTTCAGGGTCACATGGATATAGTGTGTGTAAAAGAAGAGGGGCTTGAATTTGATTTTGAAAAAGATGCTATCGATATATATGTAGATGGAGATTTTATAAAAACTAGAGGAACAACTCTTGGAGCTGATAATGGAATTGCGGTAGCTATGGCTATGGCTATTCTTGATGACGAAACACTTAATCATCCAGCTATAACTGCCTTAATTACGACCGCAGAAGAAACTGGTATGGATGGTGTTTTAGGTCTTGAAGCTGGTATTGTATCAGGTGATATATTGATTAATATTGATTCAGAAGAAGAAGGTACTGCACTTGCTTCTTGTGCTGGTGGTATCAACAGCATGATTAATATTAAAACAACTCTTGTTAATTCGGTTGAAAGTGATAAGGCATTTAAAATTACTGTTGATGGTTTACATGGTGGGCATTCGGGTATGGAAATTAACAAAAACCGTGGTAATGCCATAAAGTTACTTGGAAGAGTACTTGAAAAATTAAATAACTCATTAGGTATGTCTATTGCAAGTATTCGTGGTGGCGAGAAAATGAATGCTATAGCAAAACTTGCTGAAGCAGTAATTACTATTAATTGTAATGAAGAGGAATTGTTTAATAATATTATAAAATCTTGTTATGATGATTTCAAAATTGAGTATCAAACTTCAGATAAAGGGGTTATAGTTACTTGCACTGATGTTGAAATGCCAAGTAAAGTATTTGACAAAATAGCTACAGACGCAGTTATATCTTCTTTAAGATTAGTTCATTTTGGGGTTAATACTATGTCAAATGACATAAAAGGTCTTGTTGAGAGCTCAAATAACCTTGGTATAATAGAAACTTTAGATGGTGAAGTTGTAATTACAAATGCAATTAGATCATCAGTTAGATCTCTTAAAGAAGAATTAATTGCAAGAGATAAGCTAATCGCTAAACTATGTGGAGGGTCTCATAGTACTCTTGCAGACTATCCAGAGTGGAGATTTAAAGTAGAGTCAGGTATCAGAGATATCATGAAGGCAACATATAAAGAATTAAATAACGAAGAACTTAAGATAGATGCTATACATGCTGGACTTGAGTGTGGACTTCTGATAGAGAAGGTTGGAGATATAGATATGATTTCTATAGGTCCAAATATGCATGATGTTCATACGCCAATGGAGAAAGTTAGTATATCTTCAACGGAAAGAGTATATAACTTCTTAGTTGAAGTGCTAAAGAGAGTAAAATAGAAAGTTTAAACTAAATAAAATAATAAAAGGCTATAGTTTATAAACTATAGCCTTTTATTATGAATCGTACAAATACTCTTTGATTAATTTTCATAGTCATTATTTTTTGAAAGCAAAGTAAATCTTAATTGCAACTGCAGAAATACCTGCTGCAAATAATAAGTACATTACAATTTGTGGTGGGTTAAAAGTAGAAAATACTGATATGAACATAATTGCTGAAAGTGCAACAACAATAATTCTTACAACTTTTTCGCCCTTTGTTTCTGTCTTACCAATATTTCTTTCATATTTCTCATCGTCTAACTTTCCCTTTAATGCAAAAAGGTCAAAGTGTTTTATTTTCCCCATAAAGTACTCCCATCATATATATAATTTTAAAAATATTATTATTATGATTATAGCAAAAATTGTCTAACTTTTCTAACAATTTATTCAATAAAACGTCTAAATGCGTTGATTTAACAGAAATAGGGAAATTGTTGAACTTTTATAGCAAATATTACAAATGTGTTTCGGAAACCGTAGTAATATTACAAGTATTTTACAAAGGAAAAAAAGCTATTGTAAATTTAAACTGGTATGGTATTCTTTGTATAGATTAAACAATACTAGAAAAAGGAGGTTATTAGAAATGATGAAGTTAAATGATATTAAGACAATCAGATGCAACTTAGCAGGCAACATTCAAAGTAATAATACAACTACATATATTTCAAATACTACGACCTCCGCTTATCTAATATGATAGAACTTTAATTATGTTCATATGTATGTTCAAGCCACGGGTGTAGTCCTGTGGTTTTTCTTATGTCCAAAAATTGTAAGAAACCTTAAGCCACAGGGAGATTCCTGTGGCTTTTTCTAAAAACTATAGTGGGAAATTATAACAAAGTTAACAACGATTTGCTTCTGCGGGTCAAATACATATAAGGGGGGAATGAAAAATGATTAATACAGTATGGGTGATGGATTTTTAAAGGTTGGTTTGAAACTAGTAAGAAGAGCCAAGGGGGTTGTTTGAATGATTAAATTAGATATTAAGGGAAATGAAAATCGAGCAAGTAATTTTGTAATAGAGAAGAAAAGGAGATTTATAAGATGAAAAAAACAAATACTATAGATTTAAATAATTTTGGTGTAAATGAAAAAACAGAAATTAAAACTAATAAGAGTGAAGTAGGAGTGATCAATATGAGTGTGCAAGGTAACAATGCTTTAAAAATAGAGAAGAAAAATGAAGATAAAAAAAGTGGTTTCCAATTTAAAATCAATAAGTTTGATATATACTTTGGAATTACAAAAAATGAAGAAAGAGAAATTGAGTTAAATGAAAAGAAAATTAAGAGTTACCAAAACCTAAAAGCAGTACAGGCTGACCGCGAGAAGATGGCTGTTAAATTTTTAGGAGACCTTTAGGAGTTGATTTTGTAAGTTGAGATCTAATAAAGCAATTATAGATTGACATACATAATTTTATTTCAAAATTAAACTCCCCAAACCATTTGTAAGGTTTGGGGAGTTTTGTTCTATAAAATGATTATGTTCCTATTGGTAGACAAATTGACTATGTCATTTTGTGTTACTAACACTTTTCATCTATCAATAGCCCGTGATTATCAGCTTTATTGATTTGTTCAGAAGCATCTTCTGGAACGATAGCTTTTATTATGTGAAATGCCATATATAGTTTCACGATAAGATTTGAATCATTTTTATATACGAAATCAAATTTTCTTGGCGTATCTGAAAATATCTTTTTAAGGCGATTTCTATAAAATCTAACTTTCCCATCAGGTTCTATAAATATATTAATATTACTTAGCTCATCTTCATATCTAAAGATAACTTCTTTAATAGTATCAATATAGTTTGTTCTAAAAGCTTTATCAAAATCATTTAAAGTTTCTATGGATTTATTGTAGCTTTCAAATATCTTGATTAATTGACCAATGAATTCATCACAGTTATAACACATACCTTCAAGTAAGGACTCAAGTTCTTGCTCTTCTTTATAAAATGCACGATATTCTTCCTTTAAGATTTCGAGTTTATCATAAATTCTTTCAATCAACTCTGGGTTTAATTGTTTAGAATTGTTTGCGGTTGCTTTAATTTCACTAACGGGGCTAACCACGTTTCCACGACCATAGGT
>JBARWW010000059.1:0-6753 GCA_049647005.1 Acidaminobacteraceae bacterium
AAAATACTCACTCTCTAAAAGAAATACTTTATAGAGGCCAGCTTCGAGTTCTTTTGAATTGGATGCAATTACAGCTTTTTTTAGGGCTTCTGATGCTTCTTTCAATTCGCCCATCTTTCCATATTCACCATAACCTCTAACAGCAATCATCTCTGTAACATTTATAAATTCACTACTATACTCTTCAAGCATTACTCTAAATGCTTCTATTTCTTCAATATTATCAGAAGACTTTATAATTGGACTTTCTATAACAATTTCAAATGACTTTAGCGCCTCATCATATCCGATTTTAAATTCTTCCACATACTCACTTTCGCCAGTTTTGTAAAATTCCATATTAGAAGGTTCAAATAATAAGAAATTCTTTTCCACTCTCTCCATTTCAAACACTTTATTTTTAAAGTTTTCAGTATGTAAAATTATTGGAATTTGAGATTTTATCATACTACCAATAGTACTAAACACCATTATACCTACTATAGATATAAGAAGTAGTATACTCATAAAACCAAGCAGTATTCTCGTTTTAATCATCAAATTATCAAATAATTTAAAACTGATTTTTCCTAGCTTAATTTTATTTCTAGCTTTAGCATCAGATTTCACTTCTAACCCTAACATTTTTTCATTTAAATCATCTAAACTATCTTCCATCTCACTTAAATCATATAAATCAACCTCATCTGTATCTGTTTCTATATCACTTTCTATACCGCTTTCTATATCCTCATATTCTATAAAATCAATTTGCTCTTCTAAATTTTCATAACTCGAATTCTCATCAATTTCCACTTCCTTGCTACTATCAAAATTCGATTCTACTTGATCATCTAGATAATAGGCATCACTTACAGTTGTCGATTGATCAAGTTGCTTATTTGTTTTAACTAGATCTGATTCCTTTAACTTGCTTTCATTTTTTGTGAAACTTTTTGTATCTTCTACTTTATCAAAATCAACACTTTCTTCCTGATAAACAATTTCATCCTCGCCACTCAATTCTTCCCCATAATAATTGTGTTCGCTAGTTATTTTGTTAATTTCTTTTAAATTATCAAGCTTTGATTTTTTAAATTTCTTTATACCTTCATCAGGTAATTTTAGCTTACCATTTTTCCCTTTTTTCGTTTTCCCGAACATATCATCCCACCCATAAATTTTATATACATAGTTTAACATAATCTTCTAAGACAAGATATGAATTATAGCCTATCTTAACATTTATCATATAAGAAAATTTATATACACTCTACTGCTACTTCTCTCTAGCTTTTCTTACATTTTTGTAGTAAAAATATTATCCAACAATTATAGTAACTCTAATTAGCTTATTATAAATTTGGCTATAATTTTTTTTATATTTAGCTTCATATTTAAATTAAAAAAAAAGAGAATTATCAATTAAGATAATCCACTTAGTGTTTGTTCTATTTTTTATAATTCTTCTGCATTAAAAATAGTTACTTCCATTTCTTCTATAGCTTTATTTATTAAACCTTCTATATCTAGTTTGCTTTGACTCTCAACAATCTTATTAACTCTAGGCTTTGTAACAACCTTAGGAGGTAAAAATACTGTACAACAATCTTCAAATGGAAGTATTGATGTTTCAAACGTTCCAATTTTTTCAGCTACCTTAATAATATCTACTTTATCAAAAGCTATTAATGGTCTAAATACAGGCATGCTAACAGCGTCATTAGTTACATTTAACCCTTCTATAGTTTGAGATGCAACTTGCGCAATGTTTTCGCCTGTTATTAGTGCTTTGCACTTTCTTTCCATTGCAACTTTTTCTGCTATTTCCATCATGAATCTTCTAGATAGTATAGTCATTTCTTCCGATGGACAATTTTCGTTAATGGCTTTTTGAATTTCAAGTAAATTTACTGAATGAACTCTTATACGGCCAAAATAATCAGCTAATATTTTTGCTAAGTCCATAACTTTTTCCTTAGCTCTATCACTAGTGAATGGGAAAGAGTGATAATGAATCGCTTCAATCTCAACGCCTCTCTTAGCCATCATCCATCCTGCAACTGGTGAATCTATACCACCGCTAAGAAGTAACATTGCTTTTCCAGATGTACCATAAGGCATACCGCCATAAGCTTTTATTACTTTAGAATAAATATAGGTAAAGTTTCTAACTTCAACATGAACTATAAAGTCAGGCTTATGAACATCTACACTAATTCCTTCAACATTCTGATTTATTGTTCCACCAACAATCTTACTAATCTCTGGTGATTTAAATTCAAACGACTTATTTGCTCTTCTGCTTTCAACTTTAAAGGTCTTAAAGTCTTCTTCTTGAATAATTTCTCTAGCTTGAGTTAAAGCAGTCTCTTTAATAATTTCTAGATCATTCTCTATTCTAGTAGCTGGACTTACTGAAACTATACCAAATACTTTAATAACTTTTTCTAATATATCATCATAATCCTCTGGCTCAAATTCAACAAATATACGACCATGCTCTTTCGTAATTTTGCAATCTATTCCTTTTAATACTGCTTTCATATTTTTTACTAATCTTTTTTCAAAATATGATCTGTTATCACCTTTTAAAGCAATCTCGCCGTAACGTACAATTAATGTTCTAAACATTTTACTTCCTCCTGGTTATACTCAATAAGTAATTTACATGATAAGCAATTTTTTCAACTGCGTAATCAATCTCTTCTTTAGTTGTATTTGTAGAAAAACTAAATCTTATAGCACCTTCCATCATAGATTCACTCATTTTCATTTCTGTTAATACATGTGAATATAATTTGTTGGCTGAGTTACAAGCTGAACCTGTAGACACAAATATCTTATCGGCTTCTAGGGAATGAAGTAGCACCTCACCTCTAATACTATCAAAAGATAAATTTACTATATATGGTGATGCATTATCTACATCACAATTAATTTCATACTGAATTTCTTTAGATTTCAACTCCGATAGAAAACGTTTTTTAACTACACTAACATTCTCGTAATTCTCATTAATATCTTTTGATAAATCTTTTATTGATTGATTAATACCTGTTATACCGAGTATATTTTCAGTTCCCGGTCTAATTCCACTTCCTTGCTGTCCACCAAATACTAAGGCCTTAAGCTTAGTACCCTTCTTCATATATAAAGCACCAATACCTTTTGGCGCATAAACTTTATGTCCACTTATACTTAGCAGGTCAAATAAGATACTCTTCTGACTAACTCTTAATTTAGAAAATGATTGAACTGCGTCAATATGATAAATTGGCTTTTTCTTTAATTTAGAAATATATTGTCCTATAAGTTCAACTGGTTGAATGCTACCAGTTTCATTATTTACATGCATAATACTTACAAGGATTGTATCATCCCTTAGTTTACTTTTAAAATCTTCAAAATCTATAATTCCATTATTATCTACTTTAAGATATGAAATTTCAAAACCTTCTTCTTCAAGTTGCTTACATGCATTAAGTACTGACTTGTGTTCAATAGATGTTGTTATAATATGTTTACCCAGTCTCGCATGTGCTCTAGCCGCACCAAGAAGAGCTAAATTATTTGATTCTGTACCTCCAGAAGTAAATAAAATATCACCATCTCTATCCTTAACTAACTTTAAAATATTAGCTTTCGATTCTTTTATTATTCTTTCAGCATTTACGCCCAATCCATGCAGAGAAGATGGATTTCCAAATTCTTCTATCATTACATGATTTACTGCCTCTACTACATTCTCACTTGGCTTTGTTGTCGCTGCATTATCAAGATAACAAAACAAATAACCACCTCCATTATATAATTATATTTCATTAAAGCACATTCTTTAACTTCATAATATTGTTAAACAAACATACTTATATATTCTATCTTAGCGATATGATTTTGTAAAGACCTACCGATTTGTTCTATAATAAAAAATAAAGCCCATTAATGGACTTTATTTTATTCTACTTTCAATAACATCAACTATATCAATTGAATAATCGGCTGATAAATCAATATAAGTATTTGTAGTTTTTATAAATGGTCTATTGATGCTGTGCTTATTTAAAAGTATAACTTCTCCTAGCTTACCATTACTTAACTTCACTAGATTTCCTACATAAAAATCTGATATATTTTTTATAAACACAGTACAAATTTCTGGATCTAATCTCGTAAAGCTTTCGTCTTTTAATACATCAAGTGCCTTATAAGGGCTTATCTTCTTACAGTATACTCTATCACTCAATAAAGCATCATATGTATCTGCAACAGCAACAATTCTAGCATATAATCCAATTTCTTCTCCTACCATACCAATTGGGTATCCACCACCACTAATCGATTCATGATGATGATGAACACCATCTATTATTTTCTTAGAAACATTAGATAAATTTTTAAGTATATCTCGACTAAATTCAGTATGAAGTTTTATTTCACTAAATTCAGCTGTAGTTAATGTATCCATCTTATTAAGTATTTTTATGGATATTTTACTTTTACCTATATCATGCAATAATCCAGCTAAAGCAACTTCTTGCATCTGCTCATAGCTAAGTTTTAACCATTTTGCAATCATAGCGCAATAAACACATACATTAATTGAATGCCTATATGTATATATATCATCAACAGTAACTTTCCTCATGGTATTCATCACATCATTTGTTGATATTACGGCTTTTAATATTCCACTTATCGATTGTTTTGCTTCATCAACATCTAGTTTCTTATCAAGTCTAGCACTCATATATAAACTCTTATATACTCTAATTGTATTTTCAAATTCTCTATTTAAGTTTTCAATAACGATCATTTTTTTATCAGTACTTTTGTTTAATCCAATTTCTTCATGAGAAATATATACAAAGTCAAAGCCTAATTTGCCAAGTCCATCAACATGTGTCTCATTTAAAACTGTACCCTTAGATAAAAATGTAATTCCTCCATCATTAATAACATCTTTTTCAAGTATCATTCCCTCAACAATATTTTCTATTGTCACTAATTTCATAAAGCACCCCTTTAACCTATATTTGAAATTTTCTTAAATAAGCCTCAGTATTGATATATAATAAGCTATATAATCTTATATTTAGATAATATAGCTTATGTCTTTAATTATTGAAAGTATTGATTAGTATTATATCACAAAATTTTTAAACTGATTAGAATTTTCTGATTATTCGCTTGTTTTTAAGTTAACTCTTTTTTTATACCCTATTAAATTTTAATAACTCAGATGGTATTTTATTTACTAAATTGTAAAAGTGATGGTGATTATATGAAAATTTTGAAAACATTTAAAAAAGTAGATTTTATTCTACCAAATATATTTGATATCTATAATTTAAATGATATCGCAATTCTTGATATAGAAACAACTGGACTCCATCGCATTTATTCTAAAGTTATTCTAGTTGGAATTATTATTTTTAGCAAATCTAGAGCAGAAATAATACAAATTTTTGCTGATAATCCTTCTGAAGAGGGTGAATTATTAATAACTTTGCAAGATGTCATTAAAAACAAATCACTTATTCTAACCTACAATGGTCAGGCTTTTGACATTCCATTTTTAAACGGAAAATACAGTCAAAGAAATCTTAATTTTGAAATTCCTATGTATAAAAATTTTGATCTACTAAGATTAATTCGGAAAAACAAAAAAAATCTTAAGCTAGCTAACTATAAGCTTAAATCTGTTGAAGACTTTTTGGGAATTTATCGCAAAGATTCTATAAGCGGTAAAGAGAGTGTTGACTTATATAATCAATACGTCCAGTCAAGATCATCAAATCTACGCAATAAAATTTTACTGCATAATTTTGAGGATATTTTAAATATTATAGATTTAGTTAAAATCTTTGAATATTGCGAAGAATCATCTATTTATGATGAATTTAAGTATCCTCTGAATATCGATCTAGATAGCATTAATAAAGTTGATGTAGACCATATAACCACTCTTTATTCACGCAATTACAATGACACACTAATTAAAATTTATATGAATGAAACCAAAGTTTTAAAAAATAGCATTTCTATTTCTTTTTACGCTTATAGTTTTTCTAACCATGATTTGGAATATCATAGGAATAATATTTCTTTAACTTACGACTTGGAAAATTTAAAACTTAAATTAACACTTCCTACTCTATCTTTTGACATAGAAAGTGGTACATATGTATTTTTAGATATCGACTCTATTATGGGTGAGAATAATTTCAATTCGCTTTCAACTGAAGAAAAATTTAATTTAAATTTCTTAACAAACAGCAAGATTGATTATAATTCTATTTTAGCTTATCTTGATAAATACTTTTTAGATATCATGCTAATGATATCTAAAAAGTAGAAAAACTCCAAGATCATTATCTTGGAGTTTTTTATATACATAGGTAAATTATAATTTGCAGATGGCTATTCTAAATTAAATAAAAAAAACACCCACGATGAAAATCGCAAGTGGCCTCTTTTAATTGGTGCCCGGAAACGGAGTCGAACCGCTGACACGTGGAGCTTCAATCCACTGCTCTACCAACTGAGCTATCCGGGCAAATGGTGGGCATAAGTGGACTCGAACCACCGACCTCACGCTTATCAGGCGTGCGCTCTAACCAGCTGAGCTATACGCCCATTTGCATTACTTAAAAAAATGGTCGGGGTGACAGGATTCGAACCTACGACCCTCTGGTCCCAAACCAGATGCGCTACCAAACTGCGCTACACCCCGATACATTGTACATTTGTTTCTTAATTTAATTTGGCAGG
>JBARWW010000060.1:0-6685 GCA_049647005.1 Acidaminobacteraceae bacterium
TAAGCTTATACTAATGCAGCTTGTTCATGCCACTCACTTTGAGCTCCACCCTTTGCTACCATGCCATAAAGACCTTCTGAAGATGAAGTTTTCTTATCCATTCCAGCATACTTATGTACACCATTCCATGTTGCTTTGGCAATTGTACCATCTTTAATTTCAATAAATACAAAGTATTTCCAGCCAGTTTCTTCTGAGAATTCAGATTGTTTAGCAAAATAAACACCATCTTCATACATTGCCTCTTCTTCAACTACTTCTTCAACAACTACTTCTTCAGTTGGAGTTTCCTCAACTGGAGCTGCTGGACTACATCCTACAAATAAAGCAGCAACTAAAGCCGTTGTTAATGTTACGCTAAGTAATTTTCTTAAACTCATAATAATATCCTCCCCTGTTAACACATAATAAACTTTGATAATTTAAAATAACCTTAACTTTTATAATGTTAGGTTTTTAACAATCACCTGCGTCAATTGACAATTAATTCCATTTATTAATAGGAAAAGTCAATTTTCCAAGTTATAATTTTCTTACCCATATTCTTATGGTGCTTAAACATCAAATTTTCAAAATATTTTTTTTGACTTTTTGCAAAAGCACTACTTACATTTTTTTGACTATGTTATACTTACATTGTTATGTTTATGCATATTAGATACGACTTTAGGTGGTCTATAAATAACCCAATTTTATATAATAAGGAGATAATCAATTAAGGTATTGATTAAATATTAAAATGAAAAAATTTAAACTAATCACTCTATTTTTACTTACTATTATACTAACTACAAGCTGCACTTCAAAAGCAGATCCAAATCAAAAGATATCTAGAACTGGACTTGAGATTGGAACAGTCGTTTCTATAACATTATATGATACTGAAGATGAAAGTATTATGGATGGGGCATTTGAAATTTTAAATGAAATTGATAATGAGTTTAGTCTAAGCATAGAGTCTAGTACTCTTAATAAAATAAATCAAAATGCGTCAATTGCACCAGTTGAAATTAATGATGATATTACACAAGTAATCGAAAGCTCTCTCTACTACTCAGAACTATCTGATGGCCTATTTGATATTAGTATAGAACCACTAGTTTCTCTTTGGGGAATCGGAAGTGAAAATGCAAGAGTACCAAGTCAAGATGAAATAAACTCTGCTTTAATAAAAATAAATTATAACAATATAGTATTGGATAAAAATACTGTTTTCTTTGACTCAGAATCTACAAAGCTTGATTTTGGAGCAATTGCTAAAGGATTTGCTGCCGATAAAATTGTAAATTATCTAAAAGATAATGGGATAAACCGTGCTATAATAAGCCTTGGCGGTAATGTTTACGCACTTGGAACAAAATCAGAGGATAGTACATGGAGAATTGGAATACAAAATCCTAATGAAGACCGTGGTGATATAATTGGAAGTTTATCAGTTTCTGATAAAAGTGTTGTTACAAGTGGACTATACGAACGCTATTTTGAAGAAAATGGGATTAGATATCATCATATACTTAACACGAGTGATGGATATCCTATCGATAATGAACTTCTTGGAGTTTCAATTATATCAGATCGATCAATTGATGGTGATGCATTATCTACAATTACATTTATTCTAGGTGTTGATGAAGGAATGAAACTTATAGAAAGCCTTGATCAAATAGATGCTATATTTGTAACTAAGGACTCTAAAGTGTACTCAACTTCTGGAGTTAAAACAATATTTAAACTAACAAACGATAAATTCACATTAGTAAATTAACATATAAAGGAATGATTTTATGAGTAAACTAACATGGAAACCAGGAACTATGGTATATCCCGTACCTGCAGTTATGGTCTCTTGTGGTAATAAAGAAATTGGAGAGAATATAATTACCATAGCTTGGACTGGAACAGTTTGTACCAACCCACCTATGTGCTACATATCTGTAAGAAAACAGAGACATTCATATGATTTAATAAAAAATACTGGTGAATTTGTAATTAATCTTACTACGAAAGATCTTGTTAAAGCTACTGACTACTGTGGAGTAAAATCAGGTAGAGATGTTGATAAATTTAAAGAAATGAATCTAACAAGTATGCCAGCAACTAAGGTTAGCTCACCTATGATTAAGGAGTCACCACTTAACATTGAATGCAAGGTTACTGAAATTAAAGAACTTGGATCACATGATATGATTCTAGCAGAGGTAGTAGCTGTTAATGTAGACGAGGACTTAATAGACGAAAATGGTAGACTACATCTTGATTGGTCAAATCCGATCGCATATAGTCACGGAACTTACTATGATCTTAAAAGCCAACTTGGAACTTTTGGCTACTCTATAAGAAAAAAACCTCTTGCGAAAAAAGGTGATTCTAAGAAAGCAACTAATAGAAGTACTTTAAAGCAAACTTCTGGTAAAAATAATGCTGAAGATAAAGTGACTAACTCATCAAGTAACAGCAATACACCCATTAAAGCTAAAAAAAATCGCAGACGTCATCAGAAAAATAATAGGAAAAATAAAATATGATATTGTGTAACAAAATATACTAGCAAGGACAACAATTAAAATTAAATTTACAAAAAATAAAAAGAGTAGGCACATGTGCCTACTCTTACATTGTGGTTTAATGATAGAATCGATAGCCTGCATAACTATACTTGCCTAAATCATAATCAAACACTTACAGTTTACAAACTTCATTTAACCAAATTTCAAAATCTTTTTTTATTCATTCTTACCAATCAATTTACTGTGCTCATCTTAAACTTCTCTTATCTTTCATCTTGCTTTGGTCGTTCAAGTACTTTTCATATAACTCTCGTCGCGTGCCTATCAATTTGTTACTAAAATTCTCGAGCGGTCGTGCCGTATTACTTCGATTCCGTTCTTTTGGTCTTCATTCATGTTTAATTGTACTTTTGTACTTTGTTCTTTTGGTCGTCGTTCTTTGTTCTTTCGAGTCACACGTCATTCATCATACCGTTCACATTCTTTTCGTTCCTTCTCACTCAGCACGTTAGAGTCTTACTTTGTGGTTCTTTTTAAACTAATTACTTGATACTTAAGTTTTAAATCTTCAAACTTAGTTCACGTACATTTACAACTTACTTAATCAAACATTAACTCAAAAAGCCACCGATTCTATCTAAGAGGTTTTTCATTTCCTCTACTCTTTATATACCCGAAGCAATATTCTTTAAACATTTTTATTGTTTTTTAAAATTTATTTTTTTATTATAATCCAAGATTTCTCATTCGCAATTTCAAGAAGTATTGGATCAGGATTTACTGCTATAGGGTTACCAAATAGCTCTAATAAGTCGCGATCGTAGTAACTATCTGCATATGCGTATGATTCTTTAAAATTAATCTTACTTCCATCCATATTAAGAAATAAGTGTTTGACCTTAAACTTTCCACTAACAATTTCAATATCAACACTATTATCTATGTAATTCTCTTTATAATTAATCTTAGAACAAATAACTTTATCAAAGTGATAAGTATCAGTAATTTGCTTTAGCATTTCACTAAAACATCCTGATAAAAGAACAGTATAATAACCCTCTTCTTTCTTTTTATTATATTCTTCTATAACATCTTTATTTAACAACTTTATAACATCATCTCGACATTTATTAAAAAATTCTTCTACTTCTGTTTTAGACATACCATCAAATATACTCAAAAATATTTTTGTAGCTTCACCTCTAAATACTTCTTTATCATATGATTTATCAACTTTAAGTTTATACTTCACCACAATTTTAAGCATTTTTGAAAAAACAACTAACCATGTGCTTTTAGAATATCCAAGTTTGTACCATTGTTTTGCTAAAAAAGGTATAGTTTCATCATCAAAAAGTGTTCCGTCAAAATCAAATACTGCTATCTTCATAATTCCTCCTATCTAACATGTGCTATCCCTATTATAACGATTTGTAATTAAATAGTAACCTAAAATTTACTTTTTGTTCAAAGTTTGTTAACTTTTTTACGCTATTATTAAGTAGTAAGATAAGACAAGATAAACTAATCTATAACATAAATTAATATATTAATACTAACAATAATTATATGAGGTGATTTTATGAATGATGTCGTACCCCGAAGTTTTTTTACAGATAACATGAAGGTTTGGAATGAAGATGGTTATGACTTAATAGATTTTTCAAGATCCGATGTTGATCTAAGTGATTTGCCAAAATTCTACAACGAACAATTTCAAACAATAAAGAGAAAAGTTGAAAAAAATTATCTACTAAATTATCTTCTAATAAATAATTTAGCTTACTATAAATTAGATAACGATAAGTATAAATTTCATGCAAAGTCATTACATAAGGACAATATGAATATACATTAACAAAGCACACCTCCTAAACTATGTTATAATTATCTAGTGAATTTACTAATAATATATAAAGGAGGTGTTTTTTATGAGACTTGTAACATTTTTAGGTTATCTAAATGTTGGCTTATTTACTATAGTGCTACTACTTGGATATATAAAAACTCATAAAGCTAAGTTTAGCTTCAACGTTCCACATATAAATGAATTACATAAGTACTTGGGAGGGTCAATTCTTATAGTTGGTCTTTTTCACAGTTACTTAGCTACAGGCTTTAGATATTTTCATCCGGGTATGCTTATCTACGCAGTTTTTCTTCTTAACATAATCTTTATAAAAATCTTTAAGAAGACAAAGAATAAGATTTTTTTTATATTACATACTAAAATTCCCTATCTACTTATACTAATGGTTCTTGGACACGTTTTAGATGGCTTAGGCATCATATAAGAACAAATACATACATAATTAAAAAAGAGTGTCTTGTATTTTATAGCAAGACACCCTTTTTATTAATAGACGAACTTTCGTCAAATAAGCATAATAATCATATATTTATAACTCAAATTTTAAAACTATATTACTATTTAAATTCATCCAAAAGATTTAACATCTCAATAAGTGTAAGTGCTGAATCAAATCCTTTATTGCCAGCCTTTGTTCCAGCCCTCTCTATCGCTTGTTCAATGTTTTCAGTAGTTACTACTCCAAATATAAGAGGTTTTTCAATCTCAAGAGATACACTTGCAACACCTTTAGTAACTTCGTTACATACATAGTCATAATGCGATGTATTGCCACGTATAACTGCTCCAAGTGCAATGGCACCAATGTACTGATCTTTCTTAATAATTTTCTTTGCGATAAGTGGTATCTCAAATGCTCCTGGAACCCACACTATATCTATCATGTTCTCATCAAATCCATGTCTTGTAAGCCCATCCAATGCTCCACTAAGTAATTTTGATGTTATGAACTCATTAAATCTAGACACTATAAGCGCTACTCTACCTTCACTCTTTGACACTAAAGAACCTTGAATTATACTCATATTTCTACCTCCATATATTTTATAATAATTGTTTAGACTGCTGATTTATGATTTAATTTTTCTATTTTTGTTTGTATATACTTTCTATTTTCATCCCAAGTATCTCCATGTATAAAAACTGTTTCTTCTATGCTTATACCTAAATTAGATACACTTTTTATCTTATCTGGGCTATTTGTTAAAAGCTTTATATCTGTGAATCCTAAATCTTTTAGTATGCTTGATCCCACATAATATTCTCTCTCGTCAACATCAAATCCAAGTTTCAGATTAGCCTCAACAGTATCACATCCGCCTTCCTGAAGTTTATAAGCATTAATCTTATTAGTTAGTCCTATGCCTCTACCCTCTTGTCTCAGGTATATTAGACCACCTCTGCCGTGGATTTTTATCTTTTCAAGAGATTTTGATAACTGCGATCCACAATCACACCTTTTTGATGAAAATACATCACCAGTTAAACATTCAGAGTGTATTCTTACCATAGGCGTTTTGTCATTTTCATTTATAAATAATGCCAAATGTTCTTTTCCACTAATTAAGTCAGTAAAGCTCTTACATTTAAACTCACCAAATTCTGTCGGAAGAATAACCTCACTTGAAGACACAAGATACTCATAATGTTTTTTTCTATAATCAACAAGATCTTTTATCGTCACTATTTTCAAATTATACTTCTCAGCTAGAATAAATAAATCATCTCGTCTTGCCATACTTCCGTCTGATTTTATAATTTCACATATAACTCCAGATGCTCTATGACCAGCAAGCTTCGATAAATCTACCGATGCTTCCGTATGACCTATTCTTTCTAGTACACCAAACTCTTTAGCTATAAGTGGGAATATATGACCTGGTTTTTTAAAGTCTTTAGACGTTGACTTCTCATCTATAGCCGCAAGGATTGTTTCGCTTCTTTCAAAAGCTGATATACCAGTTTTTGACTTGACATGATCAATTGAGAATGTAAATGCTGTTCCAAGTTCATCTTCATTTTTCCTAACCATATAATCAAGATCAAGCTGCTTTGCTATTTTGTTATCAACAGTTAAACAAAGTAGGCCTTTTCCATGAGTTATCATAAAGTTTACATTTTCAGGTGTTGCAAACTCAGATGACATATAAAAATCTCCCTCGTTTTCTCTGTCTTCATCATCCACTATAATTATAATTTTTCCGCTTTTTATATCTTCAATTGCTTCTTCTATTTTATTAAACATACAAGGTACCTCCTATTTATAAAAACCCATTTTCTGCCAAAAAACCTCTAGATATATTACTAC
>JBARWW010000061.1:0-2099 GCA_049647005.1 Acidaminobacteraceae bacterium
GTAGTAAGTTGAAATCAAATTCTACTTCTGTGGTTTTACCACTAGTTACCTGAGTTAAATCTAGCTTCACACCTTCACCTCATTACTGCAACACGATAATTATATATGCCATATAAATGTTTGTCAAGTAAATTTACTTGATATGCAAAAATATTGTAAATTAAGATTTGCATGTAAAATTCAAGCTCTATTAAATATATCAAATAGCATATATATTATCCATGTCAATAGAGTCAAAATATAATTTTAGACTCATTAGTATATCATTTGATAATTATTATATAAAAGTATATTTTTAAAAAATTACTTTAATAACGCAAGTGTATCTCTAGCAATCATAAGTTCCTCATTAGTTGGAATTACAATAACTTTTACTTTTGAATCCTTAGTGTTGACAAATGCTTCTTTACCTCTAATAGCATTTAAGTCAGCACAAACATTTACTCCCATGAATCCTAAATTAGCACAAATACTTGATCTATTATCAGCAGAGTTCTCACCAAGGCCAGCAGTAAATATAACAGCGTCTACTCCACCCATTACAGCAGCGTAAGCAGCGATATATTTAGTAACCATAAGGTCAAATGTCTTAAGAGCAAGAATAGCTCTTTCGTTTCCATCAGCAGCTGCATCTTCAACATCTCTAAAGTCAGAACTTACTCCTGAAATACCAAGGATTCCTGATTTTTTGTTCATAAGATCATTCATCTCAGCTAAAGTAAGGTTTTCTTTTTCCATGATGAAAGTAACTATAGCTGGATCTAAATCTCCACATCTAGTTCCCATTACAAGACCTTCAAGCGGCGTGAAGCCCATAGAAGTAGCAATAGATTTTCCACCATCAATAGCAGTTACAGATGCACCGTTACCTAAGTGACAAGATACTAATTTTAAATCTTTTGCATCTTTACCAAGAATTTCAGCAGCTCTAGCAGAAACATATCTGTGGCTAGTTCCGTGGAATCCGTATCTTCTTAAACCATACTTCTCATATAATTCATAAGGAAGTGGGTAAATGTAAGACTCGGCAGGCATTGTTTGGTGGAAAGCTGTATCAAATACTGCTACCATTGGAGCCTTTGGTAAAAGTTCTGCGATAGCTTTAATTCCAACAATGTTTGGTGGGTTGTGTAATGGAGCAAGCTCAACACACTCTTCTATTCTAGCAAGAACATCATCACTTATAATTACAGACTCACTATAAAATTCTCCAGCATGTACAACTCTATGTCCTACTGCTTGAATCTCATTAAGATTCTTAATTGCACCATGATTTTCATCAGTGATAGCTTTTAAAACTTCGTTTAAAGCTTCTTTATGATCATTCATAGCAACTTCAATAACCTTTTTATCATTACCAGGTACTTCGTGCTTTAATCTTGATCCATCGATACCGATTCTTTCAACAAGACCAGCAGCAAGAACAGACTCATCATTCATGTTAAGTAATTGATACTTTAATGATGAACTACCGCAGTTAATAACTAAAATATTCATGATATACCCCCTCGATTTTCCTATTAAGAGCAATAAAACTTTCTAATAATCAATACAAATAATAATCTTTAACAGATTAACTATTTGGTATAAATACCTTTAAAATTCTACCAAGCGATAATTATTTAACAATTCATTATTCATCCGGTACGGAATTACTCTTAATTTAATATGCATACAGACTTATTATAAAATAAAACTGTATTATTTCAAGCTATTTCGTCATTTTTTATTAAATATATTTATTTTAAGTTACCTAAATTTTCAGTTTTTTTCACCGTCTAGATAAACTATGCTAAAATATAGTATAATTAAAATAGTAGATTTCTATTATATTAAAAAATAAATTGGAGCTTAATTATGAGAATTTTAGGATTAATAACAGAATATAATCCATTTCACAATGGACATAAATATCACATAGAACAGTCTAAAAAATTAACAGGAGCAACACATACCCTTGCAGTTATGAGTGGACAATTCGTTCAAAGAGGCGAGCCTGCTATCATTGACAAATGGACTCGCGCCGCGTTTGCTATTGAAGGTGGAGTGGATCTAGTTATTGAGTTACCTACTGTATTTGCACTTGGAAGTGCTGAATA
>JBARWW010000062.1:0-12253 GCA_049647005.1 Acidaminobacteraceae bacterium
CCTTTATGATAGTATAACGGAGATAGATTTATTAATTGTAACTCCATCAGGAATTATTATTATAGAGAACAAACATCTTAGTGGCAATATCTTTGGAGATAAGAAATCTCAAAACTGGGTTCAAGATAAAAATGGAAACATAAAAGAGTTTTATAATCCGATAAAACAAAATTATGGTCATTTTAAATGTTTACTTCATCATCTCAAAAAAAGTAAAATTTATGGAATTAATATTACATCCTTAGTCATATTTTCTCACGATGGTGGAAATCTGAAGGTAAGTGATCCATTTGTATATGAACTTGAAAGTGGTGTTATGGCAGTTAAAAAACTTTCTGCTGTAGTTGGTAGCTTAGATGTAAAAGATATTACTGAAAAAATAAAAAAGATGGCAAAAAAGTATAGGTAGTTCATATATATGAGCAATGTACGCGCTTATATAGAAGTTTATTTAAAAGAAAGCTACCTTTTGTAAGGTTGCTTTTTTTGAGTATAAAATTTTAAAAAATATTACTTATTATAATGGAGTAATGATAGCAATGTTTGGGTATTTATTGTTTGTATAGGTTTAAAATGTAAATCAATAGAAGATGAGGTGGTTAATATGTTAGAAAGTAAAAAGTTATCGAAATTTATGATGTTTTTAGCTTTAATAGTTCTAGTTATTCTAGTATTTGCACGTCCACTAGTTAACTTAGCTACAAGTTATTTATGGTTAAAGTCAATTTCATTTGAAAATGTATTTAATGTATCGTTTAAGGCTCAACTTATGGTTGGTATTCCTGTTATAGTATTTATTTTTTTAGTTCTATATATATATATTAGAGTTCTACTTAAAAATTACTATAAGTTTATGGGTGCTCCAGAGAAATCTGTAGTTAAAAAGAACAAATTAGTAGCTGCTATATATCCATTTTTCTTTGCAGTTTCATATGGATCAAGTTTTGCTAGTACAAACTGGCTTAGAATCTTAACTTGGTTAAATAAAGCAGACTTTGGATATACTGACCCAATCTTTATGAATGATGTTAGTTTTTATACCTTTAGTTACCCGCTTATGAATTCTGTAGTTGAAGTCTTTATACTTTTAGTATTTTGGTTGATTGTAACAACTATAGGTTTCTATATGCTTATGTTTAAAACTCAACCTCCAGAAGAAGGTAAAATAATATATCTAAGTGCAGCTCAATCAAAGAAGTTTGAACTTAAAAACTTCTTTGATAAAAGCGTATATGCATATTTAGTTAAAAAAGTAACTATATTAGCTTCAATTATATTTGTTCTAATTGGATTTACTTATATTTTAAAAGGTTATGAACTTCTTGTATCACCTCGTGGTGTTGCGGTTGGAGCAAGTTACACAGATATTAATATAACTCTGTTGTCATATAGAATACTTGCCATACTTGCGTTTTTATCAGCAATTACTTTATATATAGGTTATACAAAGAAAAAATTAAAACTCGCTGTGTCTGCACCAGTAGGTTTCTTCGCAGTCGCAATCGTGTCTGTTTTAGTTGCAACTTTTGTCCAACAAATTGTTGTTGAACCTGATGAGATTTCTAAAGAAATGGAATATTTGGATTATAATATAAAAAATACTCAGCGTGCATTTGACCTTGAAAATGTAAAAAGTATAGATTATAATGTTGATCAAAATTTAACTTTAGAATCTTTGGAAGAGAATGATGATGTAATTAGAAATATAAGAATAAATGATTCAAAGCCCCTTAAGCAAACTTATAACGAGATTCAAGGAATAAGATTATACTATCAATTCAATGATGTCGATTTAGATAGATATATTATAGATGGTGAATATCGTGATGTTTTTATTTCTGCAAGAGAAATGAATCATGAAAAATTAGCTGAAAAAGCTAAGACTTGGATTAATGAACATCTTGTTTATACACATGGTTATGGAATTGTTTTATCTCCAGTAAATGTTGTAACTGACGATGGACAACCAGATTTTATGGTTAAAAATATACCACCAATTACTAATACAGATATCTTAATAACAAGACCAGAAATTTATTTTGGTGAAAAAATGAATGATTATATAGTTGTTAATACTGATGAGCAAGAGTTTGATTATCCAAAAGATGATGCATATCAAACCACAGTTTATGATGGCGAAGAGGGAGTTAGACTTAGTTTTTTAAACAAAATTTTATTTTCTATAAAGGAAAATAGTTTAAAGTTAATACTTGCTAACAAAATAAATGATGAAAGTAAGCTTATAATCAATAGAAATATATTTGATAGAGTAAGTGAAATAACACCATTTTTAGAAATTGATAATGACCCATATATAGTTATAGGTGATTCGGGTCGTTTTTATTGGATAATAGATGCGTATACAACAAGTGCACTGCATCCTTATTCACAATCTTTTCTTTTAAATGATAAAGAAGTTAATTATGCCAGAAACTCAGTTAAAATTGTAGTAGATGCTTATTCTGGAGAAACTTCATATTATATATTTGATGATAAAGATCCAATTTTACAAACTTATATAAATGTCTATGGAGATTTATTTAAAGCAAAATCAGAACTTCCAGACGGTTTAATAAAGCATGTTAAATATCCTCAGGAGTTCTTGAAACTTCAAGCCGAAGTATATAAGACTTATCATATAACTTCACCAGTAGTATTCTATAATGGAGAAGATTATTGGGATATAGCTCAGGAAAAATATATGAGTGAAGTTCAATTAGTTAATCCTAATTACATGAGCTTCCAAATGCCGGGTAGCGATGGGGTAGAGTTCTTACTTACTATACCTTATACTCCTAGAGAAAAGGCTAATATGACATCCCTTTTAATAGCTCAAAATGATGGTGAAAACTACGGTAAACTTACATTACTTGAGTTTCCAAAGGATAAAACAATACAAGGTCCTATGATGGTTGAATCTAGAATCGATCAGGATTCAGTTATATCGCCTCAGCTTACACTTTGGAGTCAAGAAGGTTCAAATGTACTTAGAGGTAATTTATTAGTAATTCCAATTGATAGCTCACTTTTATATGTGGAGCCAATTTATCTTGAAGCAGATAATGCAAATAATCTTCCAGAAATGAAAATGGTAATACTTGCATATGAAGATAAAGTTGTTATGGAAGAGACACTTCAAAAAGCAATTGCTAAGATATTTGGTGACAAAGAAGTAGTTGATGAAAAAATCGATTATTCTCAAGGTGAGATAGCTGACTTTAGTGGATTAATAGAAAAGATTGAGAAAGCTATTGATAAATCTGAGGAACAACTTAATTTCTTAAATGAACTTTTAGATGAATTGAAAATTGACATAAATTAAAATTATAATCATAATAAGTAACTTTTTAACACTAATTCTTAATGCGTGGTATAAATGGAAAATTGTTATACCATGTTTTAAGAATTTAAGTTGTTTATGTAGAAGTAAGAGGTGTGGTGTAAAAGTATGATAAGGAATGATTTGACAGTAGGGTCAATATCAGAACATATAAAACGTATTGCGATTCCGGCTAGCGTTGGTATGTTTTTTAATACCATGTACAATGTTGTAGATACAGTTTTTGCAGGACGTCTTGGAACAGAATCACTTGCAGGTATGTCAATGTCATTTCCGATATTTTTCATAGTTATAGCACTTTCTTCTGGACTTGCTACTGGTTCAACTGCATTAATTTCAAATGCACTTGGAGCAAAAAATTCTAAAAAAGCAAATGAATATGCATATAATGCAGTTATTCTATCTATTATATTTGGTTTAATAATAACGGTATTTGGTAATAGTATTGGGTCGGGCTTATTTTCACTATTAGGTGCATCAGGAGCAAGTTTAGTAGAAGGTATGAATTATGTAAGTATGATATTTATGGGCAGTATTTTCTTTATAGTTAATGGAGTGTTAAACTCTCTTCTTAGCTCACAGGGAGATACAAAATCTTATAGAAACTTTTTGATTGTAGGATTTTTTTTGAATTGTATATTAGATCCTTTATTTATATACGGATGGTTTTCTCTTCCAAAGCTTGGAACAAGCGGGGTTGCGCTTGCAACTGTAGTTATACAATTTTTAGGTATGTTTTATTTACTTTATAAAATCAATAAAAGTGAAGAATTTGCTGTAGTAAAGCTTATTAAATCAAAGATTTCTATTTCAAAAATTTTAGAGATACTTAGACAAGCGGTTCCATCAAGTCTAAATATGATAACTATTGCTCTGGGATTTTTTGTGATTAACTATTTTGTGTTAAAATATGGTGGGGATGCTGCTGTTGCAGGTTATGGAGCATCTGTTAGAATAGAACAAATAGCCTTACTTCCTACTTTGGGACTCAATATAGCTACACTTACACTTGTAGGTCAAAACTTTGGTGCTAGAAATTATAGTAGGATAAAAGAAATATATAAAGTAGCATTGAAGTATGGCTTAATTATAATGACAACTGCTATGATTGTTATATATCCGCTTAGCACATTTTTAGTAGGATTATTTAATAAGGATCCTGAAGTCGTTGCTGTAGGGTCTGAGTATCTTAGAATAGAGTTTTTAGCATTCAACACATATGTGTTTTTAAATGTTTCGATATCAATTTTACAAGGTTTGAAAAAACCAATGTTTGCAATTTACGTGGGGTTATATAGGCAATTAGCAATGCCGATAGTAATCTTTTATGCACTTGGAACAATCTTTGAACTTGGTACACGAGGTGTATGGTGGGGAATAGTTCTAATTAATTGGAGTGCAGTATTATTAATAGTAGCAATTACAATTAGAAATCTTAAAAAGCTTCCAGAAGATGGAGCTTTATGGGAGGGAAAAGCTAAATGAAGAAAATATCGTCAAAGATTATAATCGTTTTTTTACTTATGATAATTGCAATGGGTTCTACAATCATAACCAGTTATGTTGCGCTTGATATTCAAAAACAACATCTTGTTTTAACAGAACTACTTAGTAAACAAAAACTATTGATTGAAAGAGTTACATTTACAACACTAAATATAGCAGAAATTGGGCTTGCTCTTGGAGAAATTCCGGATTATAAAAAAGATGATGTAGCTGATGGAAGAAATTATTCGAAAGACGTAGATTTTATGCTAGGTGCATTTAATACTTTAAGCTATCCAATTTCAGAAACAGAGACTATAAAACTTAAATTTAGAAAAGAATTTAAAGTTATATTTGACTCGGTTATTGATGAAGCATTAGTTGATTGGCAAAAGGTAAAAGAACTTTCAATTTATCTTGGAGATTCGGATAATTTGAAAGATCGAGATGCTTATTATAAGGTATATCTTGAGTATAAAGATCTAAACACAGAGGTTATAGGAAACGCTGATTATATAACTAAGATTTGCCGTGAAGAAGCAGATGCAAAGAAAAAACTTAGTGAACAAATGCAGTTATTCGCATTTACAATATCTATTATAGTATTTTTATATATCGTGTTTTACATTACTAAACATATATATACTCCGATTACAGAAGTGAGATCAGCTTTCTTAAGGATGAGTAAGGGTGATATATCGGTAAGATTAAATAGAAAAAATGACGATGAATTTAAAGAACTTTACGATAACTTTAATCTATTTATAGATAACTTAAATGATATTTTTAGACTAGAGGATAAAATATTATCCGAAAATCATGTAGATGAAATTATTAAGTTTATCAACAAGAGTTTTAAGAATTATATTAAGTTCGATAATATTGGTATTACATATCTTGAAAACAGTAAGACTTTAGTTACTAAAATAGTTCAAGAAGATAAAGTTTGCGAAAAAAGAGAAAATGATGGAAGGCTCAAGTTCGTTAATAAGATTATGGTCTTAGATAAAAAGATACTAGTACCAATAACAGTTAATGAGATTCACCTTGGAATAGTATTCTTCAATTTTAGCTCAAATGAAAATATGGCGCCATCTGATTTAAACTTTTTAGAACTATTACAAGATAAGCTTGTGTTTGCCTTCTATAAGAGTATATTATTTAAAGATCTTTTATCAATTGTAACAGATGGTCTTGCGAAAATGACAGAATCACGTGATCCTGAAACAGGTAATCACCTAATAAGAATGTCGATATACTCTCAAATTATTGCGTCGAAGCTCTATGAAGAAGAGAAGTTTGTGGATGAGATTGACAACAAGTATATTGAAGATATAAGAATTTGTGCAACAATGCATGATATAGGAAAAGTTTCAGTTGCTGATTCGATTCTTCTAAAACCAGGCAAGTTGACGGATGAAGAGTTTGATCTGATGAAAACACATACGCTTTCTGGTGGTGATGTACTAAGAGATTTAGATGATAGATTTAGTAGATTTAATATCAATTTTTTTAATATGTCTGCTGAAATTGCGTATTCACATCAAGAAAAATTTGATGGTTCTGGGTATCCAAGAGCACTCAGTGCTTCTGATATTCCACTTTCAGCTAGAATAACTTCTCTAGCTGATGTATTTGACGCTTTAACTTCAAAGCGTCCATATAAAGAAGCATTTAGCTTAGATAAGAGTTACGCTATAATTAGAGAATCAAGAGGAAAACACTTTGATCCAGAAATAGTAGATGCATTCTTTGCAGCACAGAAGGAAGTTGAATGTATTTATCATAGATTTAAAGACGTAGAATAATAATATTAAAAAATACTACTAAACTTAAACGGTTAGTAGTATTTTTTTGGGGATGAATTTTATTAAATTGAGATATCAAATCTGCTGTTTAAAAAATTAATCATACAATATTTAGCTGGCTGGCATTTCACCAAAATCAATATTTAGATTATCAATAATAGATTCAAGTGGTAACTTAATCTCAGTAAATTCAGTAGCCATGTCATTTTCCATATATGCAAATACAATACTTGTATCTTGAATATACATAATCATATAGCCAGCAGGTGAGAATGATGTAGTATCAAGAAGCTTAGCCGTCTTCTCAAATTCTTGATTAAGTAGAGTAGTATCTTCTGTAAACAAGTTTTCACTTGTAATAGTATTTGTTGAATTAAGATCAATTATAAGTCCACTCATAAGTTTATAAGCAGATCCCTCATAAGGAAGTTCACCTGTAAATTTTATAGAGATGAAATTGTCATTTTGGCTTATAACTTCTGATGTGTAAGTAAGTTGAATACCTTCAGCAACATCGGAAGTATTACTTACTAAGTCCATTGCATGTGCTTTTATGCTTTGGTTTATATATTCCATGCTAAGTTCACCTTTATAGTTTGTTAGAACAGGATACTGGATAATATATTTATCACTTTCAAGTGTTTCAAACAAAAAATCATAATCATCAGTTTTTTCATCTAAAAAATATGAATTTATATTTTTTAGATTTTCATTATCATTTATATTAACAACAACAACTTCTTTTGAATTATCATCTATAGTAGAAATCTTTGTATCTTCTGTAGTGTTGCATCCTGAAAATATTGTTGCACTTAAAACTCCTATTAGAAATATTTTTATATATTTACTCATATCTTCACTCCTTAATTGAAACTATCTATTAATCATTGTCACTATCATTATAGACTATCAATGTTAACAGAGCATCTCATATTAGTTACAATTACGTAATAAATTGGTGACAAAAATATTACATAGATATATTATCTGAAATTGCTAATATATAATTATCATGTTGAATTAATAAATTGAATTAATAAATTGTGGTGATTACAGAAATATATTTAGGGTAAAAATAGGCATGTTTACAAATAAAAGAAGTAAAAAGATACAAGGAGGTATATATGAAATTTAAAATTGTGCTACTTATAATCTTGATATTATTATTTGTTGCTTGCTCAGCAGATGTTGATAAAACAGAAGAAGTGACTGAAAATGATAGTCTTGCAATTGAAGAATTTACTAGTGAAGAAACAAAAGAGCTTGTGGAAGAGTAAAAAGATAGTGACATGGTTGAAGCTAAGGATGAAATGCTAGAGTTAACATTAGATGAATTATCTGAATTTGATGGTAGTAATGGCGATGTGATTTATGTTGCTGTTGATGGTGTTATCTATGATGTTAGTAACTTAAGTTTATGGAAAGGTGGGCAACATAAACAAGGTATATCTGCAGGTAAAGACCTTACTAAAGAAATTAAAGAACTATCACCACATGGTACTAGTATGCTAGATCGAGCAACTATAGTTGGTAATTTAGTTGAGTAATCATATTGTGGTATAATTAAATTAATATGATTCTTCCTATGAATTTATGATCATATGGAATTATCAGCAAACGAAAAATTATTACAACATACCATTAAGAGGTGATCATATGGAAAATAAAATTTGGCATAAAGATACAATTATAGAAGAGACTATTTCAAATCTTGAGAAGAATAATATGAATGGTTTTCAAATTAAGTCGATAGCTAAGTTACATAGTAAAATCAAAGAATTAGTTAATTCAGGATCAACTGTTTCAGTTGGCGGATCGATGACTCTGTTTGAAACTGGAGTTATAGATTTGCTTAGAAAAGAAGATTATACATTTTTAGATAGATATAAAGAAGGTTTAACTCCGGGTGATATAAAACAAGTTTATAGGGAATCATTTAGTGCAGATGCTTATTTTACAAGTACAAATGCTCTTACTAGAAAAGGAGAATTATATAATGTTGACGGAAGAGGTAATCGTGTAGCTGCAATGGCATACGGTCCGGATCAAGTTATAGTAATCTGTGGCTACAACAAGATTGTTGATGATATAAATGCAGCAACGATGCGAAATAGGAATATAGCGGCTCCTATAAATGCCAAGAGATTAAATAGGAAAACGCCCTGTGCAGCAAGTGGATACTGTATGGATTGCAGTAGCCCTGATAGAATATGCGCCGAGTATTTTGTTATTAAGAAACAAATGGTAAAGGGTCGAATAACAGTTTTAATACTTGATGAAGACTATGGCTACTAGGTATATAAATAAACTTAAGTATAAATAAATCCTAAAGAGTTATAAAAATAAGCTTCATAAATGATCTACTAAGAATTTTGAATCTAAGTAAAACGTCTGTGAAGCTATTTTTTTAGCATAAAATTCTTTTTATAATCATCAGGAAGTAATCGTTGATAGGTGTAAGATAAAAATCTTGAATCAATAAGCACAACCTCGCCAGTATCACTTTCTGTTCTTATAACTCGCCCGGCAGCCTGAAGTATCTTGTTAAAGCCCGGAAAACAGTATGCATAGTCATATCCATTACTCGAGAGTGTGTTGTAGTAATCCATGATAAGATCTCGTTCAAAAGAGAGTTTAGGTATGCCAACACCAACTACTATAGCCTTTTTAAGCATATCACCTCGAAGATCTATTCCCTCGGAAAATAATCCACCAAGGACTGAAAATCCAATAGTCTTAAATTTGCTCTCGCTTTCAAAAGCATTTAAAAAGAGAGCTTTTTTTTCTTCACTCATCGAAGGCTCTTGAATACAAAAATCGAAGTCTTCAAAACACTCGTGTTCGTATTCAAAGTGATCGAGGAACATGTTCATATACTTAAAAGAGGGGAAAAATACTAAGGTATTACCATCTGAATTTAGTATTTCTTTTGATATGCTATCAACTAGATTAAGTATTGTATATTTTCTATCCTTATATTTTGTAGATATTGAGTATATTGATTTTTTAAGGTTGTCAGAATCAAATGGTGAAGTTAGTCTAAGTGCAGTGTCATCCTCAGATGAACCAAGTATATACTTGTAGTAATTAATAGGGTGGAGTGTTGCAGAAAAGTAAATTGTCGACCTATTAATACTTGTAATATCTTTTAACAAAGAAGATGGATCTATACAAAACAACTTAAGATAGACATTATTTGATGTTCTCTTAAAATAGATTCTATAGTTCGAATCAATAATTCTAAGTATTCTTGAAAAGGAATTAATTTTAAAGTATAGATCAAGCATATCTTTATAATGTTCTTTAGAATGATTTTTGCTGAGCCATCTTTCAGCTTTATCTAAAAAGCTAGTTATATTTTTATTGAATTTGGCTGGAAGTTCATCTATAACTAATTCTCCATCAGTATCTTTTAGTTTTTTTAGACTTAGCATATCTGAATTTATCTTTCCAAGTTCTTTATATAGGCTTTTATTATCTTTAAATTTTCGTCTAACATTAAGAACATCATTTTTATCTAGATCTGTTGAGAACATATCACGCGAGCGCTCAACCAAGTTATGAGCTTCATCGACTAAAAATATAGTACTCTTCTTATCAGAATCTTTATTTCGCTTTAGAGAAACTCTAGGGTCAAATACATAGTTGTAATCACATATTACAAGGTCTGATAACATGGATAAATCAAGAGAAAACTCAAATGGACAAACTACATGCTTTTTACTATATTCTTCTATAATTTCTCTATTAAGCAAAAAATTATTTGTAAGTATATCAAGCAGAGCATCATTTAATCTATCAAAATAACCATTGGCATACTTACAGTAATCTTTGTTACAATTACATTCCTTCATAAAACAGATACGTTCTTTTGCAGTTATATTTAGTGCATTTATATTTAGGCCATTATCTAGTAGATCGCGAGCAGTATCTAGAGCAACTTTTTGAGTAACATTCTTTGCACTAAGATAGTAGATCCGATCAGCAAGACCTTCACCAACTGCTTTTAAGGCAGGAAATAATGTTGATATAGTTTTTCCAATACCAGTTGGAGCGCTGGTAAACAAACGATTTTCATTTTTTATTGATCTATAAGTTGTTATAGCGAGTTCGCGCTGACCTGGTCTGTAACTATCATATGGAAACTTGAGTTTTTTAAGTGTAGATTTACGTTTTTTTAAATGATTCCATCTATATTTTGCAAAATCAAGGTATTTTTTTAGTAGTGAAAAAACAAATATTTCTAAATCCTTAAAAGCTAAAACTTTTAGGAACTGTGAGCACTCACTATTGCCTCTGTGTATATAAGTTAGTCTTATAGTAACTTCTTTAGAAAGAAGAGTATCTGCTATTCCAAGTTTTTCGATTACATCATTATTGTAAAAGAGAAGATAAGCATATATCTTTGCTTGAGCCCAGTGATGTGTGTTTTCACCCTCTATAAGATCAGCTTTAGAAAGAATAGTTGATTTTATTTCATCAATTATAACAGTTTCTTCATTTACTATGATTCCATCAGCTCTACCTTCGAGTTCAAATAAAAAGTTGCTAAACTCCACGCCGTGCTTTAGCCGAACTTCACTATAATAGTTGTCAGCTTGATCGTTTTGAAATTTTTGATGTATTTTTGTACCTTCAACCATAGCATTTTTACCTTTAAAACTGGAATCGAGTGAGCCGCCTCTAAGTGTATGCTCTACAAGTGTACGTACTGAAATTGCAATTGATTTCATAGTATATCCTCTGTTATTTATATATAGAAATATCAATTTTTAAGTGAATAAAATTATAGATTGATATTAGTAATAATTACTCTTAGAACTTACGTTCTACTTATTATACCAAAAAATCAGATTAAAAAAATGTTTGTTAAACAAAATAAATTCTTAAGAGGGGTATGATATATTTCTAACATATGATATTATAAATTAGAATAACATATATTACGTTAATGGTTTTAACGATTAAATGGGAAAGAGGTAATTCCTCTGCAGCCCCCGCTACTGTAAAAGTGTACGAAATCCGTAACCACTGTGACTTCTAGTCATGGGAAGGTGGAGAGTAGGGTGATACTTGAGCCAGGAGACCTGCCATTAATGAGTAAGTAAACTTCGGAGGGAAGGGATCGTGGATATGATACATAGCTATGATATTACAGAGACCCTGAGCAAAATTAAGGGTCTCTTTTTTTTCTGATAGTTTTAAAAGTAAAGTTGTCATAAAAATTTTGGGAGGTATTAAGGATTATGAAAGGTTTAATTATTTTAGCACATGGAAGTAAGGTAGCATCAACAAATGAAATGCTTGAGAAGATTCTTGCTGAAGTTACAAATAGAGTTGAGTTTGATCACGTAGAGGGAGCATATCTTCAACTTATGGATCCGAGTTTAGATATGGCTATTGATATTATGGATAAAAAGAAAATCACAGATATAACAGTTTTTCCAATGTTTTTATTCAAGGGTAACCATATTAGAGAAGATATTCCAGAAGAAATAAATAAGATATTAGCGGTTAAACCACACTTAAATATCAAGTTTTTAGAGAATATAGGTTATGACGATAAACTTGTTGATATTATTGCAGAGAGAGTATCTTTATAAAAATTCCTTAAGGGGGA
>JBARWW010000063.1:0-1862 GCA_049647005.1 Acidaminobacteraceae bacterium
ATACAAAGTTAGGCTCTTTACATTCCTTGATCCAATTGAGATAAAAAAGTTAGTGGTTGCACTTGAATTTTTAGAAGATGGAACTAGAGTTGTCGATTATGATCTATACTTAAAACGTAAAAAAATACACTGGGATGATCTTAGAACACGCGAATTAGGTACAAGAACTCAGATAAATTCACATTACCACAAAGAAATTTATTCCGTTCTATCTGATGATGAAAAAAAAGAAATGAAAATCATGGAAGATGATATTAGACTTTCAAAGACATGGAGCAAGTAAGTAAAAATTCATAAATAGTAAAGGAGTATTTACAGCTTTGATTTATTAAGTCTAAGCTGCAAATACTCCTTTTTTAATTTTTACTTAGTTTTTAACTTCATTTCAATAATATGTTTTTTTATAAGAAGTGCTTTTTTTTTACTTCATTTTTCTTTAACATTATTGATGAAAAATCACCTTCAATTAGCAATATGGCAACAAATATAATGCAACTACCTAAAATCATCGAAGGTGTCATATCCTCACTTAGTAATAAGACTCCAAAGACTGCTGCAAATACTGACTCTAGCGAAAGTATGATTGATGCGTGTGATGACGTTGTATACTTTTGAGCTACAGTTTGAACTGTAAAGCATAAAAAGGTAGCAAATACCGCCATATATGCAAGCAGTAGCCAGCCCTTTGTAGTTATAACAGTTGGCATCGGTTCTAATATAAGTGCGGACACAGTGAATAGTATTGCCGCTACAGCGATCTGTAAAAATGCTAACTTAAATACATCCATATTTTTTGCAAAATACTCAATTGATATAATATGACTAGCAAAGAAAAAGGCACATATAAGAGTAAGAAGGTCTCCAACGTTAATTGCTAAAGTGCTATTTAGAGAAATAAGTCCTATACCAACTATAGAAAGCAAACTACTAGCTACAACTGTCTTTGATGGCACTTTTTTATATATAAAGAAATGAATTATAGGAACCATAACAACATATGTTGCCGTTAAAAATCCTTGTTTTGACGCAGTTGTATACTGAAGTCCTACAGTCTGAGCTGCAAAAGCTAAAAATAAAAGTAATCCTACAACCGATCCTCTTTTTAATTCGCAAACATTTATTTTCCCGATTTTTCTATGTAAAAATAAATATAGAGCTGCTGATGCGAGTATAAATCTTATACTCATAAGATACATAGGCGTTAAAATATCAAGTGCATCTTTAACAACTACAAATCCCCCACCCCAAACTGCAGCTACAAATAGAAGTGCAAGATCTGATAATAGTGATGTTTTTTTACTAGAATCCATATATACAACTCCTATACTTTTTATTGTCGTTATAAGCAAAACTTCTTCTTATTAGATACATTATAACAAATTATAAAGAGTCCATGAATGTATTCTTTCCTATTTAGATTTATTATTAATAATAACTATATATTTAGTTTTTCTATAATGATATAATATTTGTAGATGTTAATTTTTTTTTGCATTCGTTGTATTACTGTAAATATAACGAAATATAAATATTAATAAAGGAGATATGATATTATTATTAGTCCAATTTTAATATCACTTAAAGTTGCAATATTAGCGACTCTAATAACTACAATACTCGCTACTTTAAGTGCTCGAATTATGACAATAAAAAACTTTAAATATGCAAAACTTATAGAAACACTAATAACATTACCTATGGTACTTCCACCCTCTACGGTTGGATATATTCTATTACTTGTAATTGGTTTAAATGGTTTTGTGGGTTCATTTTTCTACGAAACTTTTGGAATAAGGCTTTTATTTAGCTACTTTGCAGCCGTTCTTGCTTCTGTTATAGTTACATTTCCTATAATGTATCAA
>JBARWW010000064.1:0-15781 GCA_049647005.1 Acidaminobacteraceae bacterium
GCTATATTTTCCATAGCTACAAACCACTGATCTGATAATCTTGGCTCAACTACAGTACTACATCTATAACAAACTCCAACACTGTGATCATGTTCTTTTATCTCAACGATAAATCCATTTTCTTTAAGGTCTTCTACGATTGCTTTTCTAGCGTCATATCTGTCCATACCTTCGTACTTACCACCACGCGCGTTTACTGTAGCATCTTCGTTAAGCATAGTGATTTTCTCAAGGTCATGTCTATTTCCTATTTCAAAGTCATTAGGATCGTGAGCCGGAGTAACTTTAAGTGCTCCTGTACCTTTTTCCATATCAACATATTCATCAGCGATAACGATAATTGATCTATCCATTAGTGGAAGCTTAACTTTTTTTCCAATGTAATCTTTGTATCTATCATCTTCTGGATGAACCGCAACAGCGCTGTCACCAATTAATGTCTCTGGTCTAGTAGTTGCAATTTCTAGGAAATCACTATCACTACCTTCTACAAAGTACTTAATGTGATAGAAGTTTCCTGGCTTATCTTCATGCTCAACTTCAGCATCAGAAAGTGTAGTTTTACAATCAGGGCACCAGTTAATAAGTCTATTTCCTCTGTAGATAAGACCCTTTTCATATAGTCTTACAAATACTTCTTTAACAGCTTTATTACAGCCTTCGTCCATAGTAAATCTCTCTTTAGACCAGTCACATGATGATCCAAGTTTCTTCATTTGGTTTACAATTGTTCGACCATATATATCTCTCCACTCCCAAGCTCTTTTCATGAACTCTTCGCGGCCAATGTCTTCTTTAGTTTTTCCTTCATCTTGCTTTAGCTTCTCAACAACTTTAACTTCTGTTGCAATACTTGCATGGTCCGTTCCTGGTAACCAAAGTGTTTCAAAACCTTGCATTCTTTTCCATCTAATAAGTATATCTTGAAGCGTTTGGTCTAGTGCATGACCCATGTGAAGTTGTCCTGTAATATTTGGTGGTGGCAATACTATTGTGTATGGTATTTTATCTGGATTAACTTCTGCTCTAAAGTAATCTTTCTCCATCCACATATCATAGATTTTATCTTCAAAATCTTTAGGGCTATACGTTGTGCCCATTTTAAGCTCTTTCATTAATGTCACTCCTCTTCTTCACCTTTTATTGATCTTCCACTGGTAAGTGTCTGTATCTTCCCATATAGTAAAGGTCTTCGTATCTACCTTTTCTCACCGCTCCATACTTTTTCGTACCCTCTATAACAAATCCATATTTTCTATATAAATTAATTGCAGCTTCATTTGATGTGAAAACCGTTAATTCTACACGTCTTAACATATAATAGTCATCTGCAAGTTCAAGTATTTTTTCAAGTAGTTTACTACCTATGCCTTTTCCCTGATAATCACTACGAATCATCATGCCTATGGCACCTATGTGAGCACACCTCGGATTTTTTTCAATAAACATACCGATTTGACCTACTACTTTTTCATCACTAATTGCTACAAATTGAAGTCCACTTCCAAGACTAGCCTTAAAAAACTCTTCAACTTTTGCTATGCTCTCGCCAGTTGTTGCTAGTATATTATCACGCACCTTATCCATTATTCTTATCTCATGAATTTCTCTTGCATCTTTAGCTTCTACTGCTCTAATTAAAATTTCCATCATCTTCCCTCCACTTTATAGTTTTATAAGCTAGTGAAGTTCCTAGTTTTAGTCCTTTTTCTTTTTACGACTAAATGATATACTACCAAATCCCGCTATAATAGCCATATAAAAACCTAAATCATATGAAAATCCAGTATTAATTACTTCATACATTTTTATATCACCAGAAAAAAAACTAGCTATTAAGGTAAATGGTGCAATCCATCCATGCCATATTCCAGATAAGATATTTGCTGGATCTTGCATTGTATATTTTTCTGAACCAGGAACACATCCGCTCAGTGTGACGGTTACAAGGACTAACATTAGTGCAAGAATAAATTTCTTTTTCAAAACTATCATCTCCTTCGGGGTGTGTGGTTCAGTGATTGTGATTGATTTAATAAATAAACATTTTTCAAATACTCGTAATATCAAATAATATCTAATAACAACTAAAAAAATTTTACTTTGCTTTTAGTAGGCGTAAATTTTCCTCCTTGGTGCGTGGAGAAAAATTTTCTCATCAAAACTCGTGAACTTCGCTTCGCTCCGTCGTGATAATTATCGTTTCACGCTAATTACACGTAAAAAAACCCGTCCCCAAAGAAAGGGACGAGTTATACTCGCGTTACCACCCTAGTTCCAGATTAATTATAACCTAGCACTCGAAAGTCATATAACGTTGACTACACGTATAACTCTACTCAAATTTCAAGTTATCATCTCCAAAGCTACCTTCACTACTTCATATCTAAGAAACCTTTCAGCCTGTGGGTTTTCCTCTCTAGTTAGAACTTAGTAGTTACTCCTCTTTTTCATAGATGTTAATATATAGATATTTACTGTTTAAATTATATATTTACCCATTATTAATGTCAAGTATAAGACCAAATTTACTTTAATACCTTAAATGAGTATCTTCTGTCTAGATAGTGCACAAGTTCAAACACCATTTCTTTATATTTGCTATTTAAGATAGTCCACTCTCTTTGGAAGTTTGCGTATATGAGTCGTTTTATGCTTAGTGAGGGAAGATATGGGTTACCTTCTACATCATATGCATCCTTATATATACAAAGCCTAGTAACCTTCCCTGTGCCCTTTGATAAGGATTTTACATCAATTCCGAATTCCATAGATTCTTCATGAACTATGGCAAACCACAAATATTCGTCAATAGTTCCCTCAACAAATCCTTGATGTCTATTGTCTGTAGTTATAACAATATTATGTTTATAATTTTCCATATAATCACCACCTAATTAGCAGCAAATGTATCACTACATATTCTATCTAATAATTCAGCTACTATTATAATTTATTCCCTTATTTTTGCTTATGTAACCATATAAGTTTAAGTATCTTTTAGTTATGTACTTTATATTAAAAAACCTTGGTTAAAAATCAAAATACTATAGTATAGTATTCAAAGCATAATAATGTTTTTCATTATGCGAGGCTTTTGGTATAAAAACGAATCAAAATATAATGAATTTCATAAAACAATTAGTGATGAATAAATTTCAAACAAAAACTTGTTCGACTAAAAAACTGCGTGAACTTAAAAGTCCACGCAGTTTTTTTATTTATCATTTGCATTTACTAACTCTAATTATTTAATATTCATAGTTTCAATTATTTAACCCTAACATCTACTTCACCAGTAGCTATATTTATCTCGATGTTTGCTTTATACTTTGCATCTTTATAATTATTTGAGTAATACTCTCCATCTTCTTTATAGAAGTCATCTTCATTAATATTTTTACTTATAAGCATACCGTTAACTTTAAGGTGAACTCCTAGATCCTCAGGTAGATCAAAAGCTACGCTTGATGCTCCACCATTAAAATCTAAGTTAAAATCATCACTTGGAAGTTTCACTTCATAACTCGATGCTCCTGAATTTACTTCTACATTAGCTAGTTTTACATCTGAAAAATCAAGTTCACCATTAATTGCGCCAGCATTTATCTGGGCGTCCCATTCTACTTTATTAGAAAGTTCAATTTCTAAATCTTTGCTCAATTTTTTTTCTGTATTTTGATATTTTTCTTTAGTTATTACATAAAAACCCAATTCATTATCAAGCTTTTCAAATACATCTACATAATCATATGTTGATACAAGTTTATTTTGATCCGATCCTTTTAGATTAAGTGTTGCACTGTTTAAATTTACAACTAGTTTTTCATTTTCCATATCTACATCAGATAATTCAAAATAATCTTTTGAGTCTTTAGACTCAGCTTTAACTAACATGTCGCTTTCTAATCTATTTGATTTTACAAAATTATTGTAGTTTTTATCATTGAATGTAATTTCTTCACCAAAATCAAATTCCATATTAATTTTCGAATTTACCTTTTCTATCACTTTCGTTTGTATATCATTAAGCTGTGGTATTCCTGTATCAATCGGTTTAAGATTAGTATTACTAAAGAATATAACTACTGCAAGAAATACAATCCATGCTATTTTCCCTACATATTTATTATTCTTAAATAAGATACTAATACCAGCAACTACAAATAAAAGTGGCCAAAGTTGCCAAAGTGCGCTAAAACTAAATATATTAAAATCAGTGAACTTACTCACTAGCCAAAGT
Organism: Acidaminobacteraceae bacterium; assembly: GCA_049647005.1. Lineage (GTDB taxonomy): Bacteria > Bacillota > Clostridia > Peptostreptococcales > Acidaminobacteraceae > JBARWW01. The sequence goes on from JBARWW010000064.1 coordinate 4,244, forward strand.
ACTCCGACTCCTATTAGAACTAATCCTACTAATCTGTTATTTCCATCATGACTTTGATTGTGGTTATTTTGATTTTCTTTCTTTTCAAATGATTCTCCATCAAATCCTTGATCATCGCTATTCATTACCATCACCTCCATCTTTTTTAAGTAAATAGACTCCTATAGCAACGAGAGCAAGTGGTGCTGCTACTTTCCAAGATAACATGAAATTGTATGGCATGTATTGCTTAAACATGAAAAATGCTCCTAAGCAAACTAGTCCAATGCCAAGTAAGTTACGTCTTTCTTCACTCATCTCTTTTGAATTTGATGATTTAAAATTATCAACCATGTCACTCGGTTTTCCTGGCATAACTACCGCACATATTATATACGGTAAAAATCCCACTCCAAAGAATAGTACGAGTACAAGCCATACAATTCTAATTATTGTTTTATCTACTTCAAAGTACTCTGCTATACCACCAGCAACACCAGATACAACTCTATCATTTGATTTATATAATTTTTTATTCATAATAAACCCTCCAGTTTTATGTCAAACAACTTATTTTTCTAAGTTAACCTTCTTAACGTCTGGTTTTCCTACTTCACTTTCATTTACTTCTTTCATATCTTCAAATCCAACTTCTACATCTTCAAATCTTACTTCCTCAACCTCATCTTCACTTGGTCTTGAAAAAGTATCTTCATTAGCCGTGTATACGTGATTTGTTGATGCATTCGTATCTTCTGGTCTTCTTGGTACAATTATCGCAGCGACTAGATATATAATAAGTCCTGTTCCAAATGATCCAAAGAATAAAAAGGCCGTTAAAAGTCTTACTATAGTTGGATCAATATTTGAATATTCTCCAATACCACCACATACACCTGCAAGCAAACTATCTTTTGATGATCTGTATAATTTTTTTTGCATAACTACCTCCAAATTTCATAAATTCTAGCATACTATTTTAGCAATAAAAAAGATAAATTATTCGTTTTTTTTTTACTAAATCCCTTATATTTTTATTATACACACTTTTTTACCTTTGATATCAAACCTACTATATTTTAATTATTTTATAATTGAATTTTAATGAAAATATACTCAAACTCTCTGTTTTCAATCTTTACATATGTGTTTTTACTCATAAAAAAACAGCAAGCTAATAATTTAGATTGCTGTCATAAAACTTCTATATATAATAATTCATAATTTTGTCATTATAAACTGGCATTTTCTTTATTTTCACCATAAATTCAACTGTGTTCTTTGCGGTATACCCAACAAATACACCTGTAAATATAGATGCAAATAATAACATGGGAAGATATGAGAATATCCTAACATTCTGTATTATTATAGACGCCATTACAACTTGTCCAACACTGTGAAAAAATGCACCTGTAGCACTTATACCAATCATAGATATTTTGTCTTTAAATACAGCTATAACTAAAGTCATACTCATAAAACTAAGTATTGATCCAGATATACTATACAAAAATCCAGATACACCTCCACCAAATATTGATCCAAGTAAAACTCTTATAACAAGTATCATAGCAGTATCTCGCTTACCTAGTGTAAGAAGGGAAACCATAGTTATAACATTGGCTAGACCAAGCTTTGCTCCTGGAACTAAATACCTTGTTGGAAGAAAATTTTCAAATATATTTAACATGAGAGCTATAGAAATATATAAACTCATTAGCGCAAGTTTTTTAGTTCTATTATTCATAAAATCAATCCTTATCCATATATTATTGATGTGATTTTTCTACCTGTTTTTGTTACTGCAAGACCACCAAGAGCAGTCTCTCTAAGAGTTGGTGATATAAGTTTTCCAACTCTATACATTGCATCAACTACCTCATCAAAAGGTATAATCGTCTTAATACCTGCAAGAGCCATATCAGCTGATATAAGAGCATTTGCTGATGCAAGTGCATTTCTCTTTTGACATGGACATTCGACAAGTCCTGCAATAGGGTCACATACAAGACCAAGTACATTTTTTATAGTAAAAGATGCTGCACTTAGTGCCTGTTCTGGATTTCCACCCATCATCTCAACAAGACCTGCTGCTGCCATCGCTGCCGCTGTACCTGTCTCTGCTTGACATCCACCTTCTGCTCCTGAAACTGTTGCATTCTTTGAGAATAAATATCCAATTGCAGATGCTGTAAATAAGCCTCTAACAATTTCATCGGTTGACATATTCTTCTCAATACCAATAGTAACTAAACTCCCTGGAAGTATACCGCATGATCCTGCTGTAGGCGAAGCAACAATTTTACCCATTGATGCATTCACTTCAAGAACTGCCATAGAGTTTATAACAGACTTCATCACCATATCCCCTGATAATGCTTTTCCTGATTGTCTATACTCTTCAAGAATCTTCGCCTCTCCGCCGATAAGGCCACTAATTGATTTTTCGGAGTTGTTTGCACCTGTCTCTATAGAGCTTATCATAACATCTAAACTCATCATCATCTTAGCTATAACTTCTTCCCTAGAGGTTCTTTGCATATTAACTTCACGAAGCAACATCACTTCCCATATTGTCTTTTTCTCTTTTTCACATATAATTAAAAGTTCTTCACCCGAAGAAAAATTGTAACTCATAATATCACCTCTACATTATATTAAAAATACATCCTTTATGCCATCAATAGAATTAGCAATTAAATCAAGTATCTCGCTAGTAACAAACCTATCTAATTCAACTACTATGATTCCATCACTACTTGATGTTCCTTCATAGAAACTCATGTATTTAATATCATAGTCATTCTGATTAAGAACATTAGCAAATCCTGCAATTAAACCCTTTAGTGAACCATGTTTTGCTATAAGAGTAGGATTTTCACCAGTAATTGATAGCTTGATATTATTTATCTCTATAATCTCAATTGCGCCACCACCAATAGATGATCCCACAACTTCAACAGTTGCCTTATTTTCAAGTTCAACTACAATCTTAACTGTATTTGGATGAACGTCTCCAAGATCAATCTCCTCAAAGGAGTAAGTAACACCCATTTTATCAGCTATATTAAATGCATCTCTAAGTCTCTCATCATCTTCTTTTATGCCTAAAACTCCAGCAAGAACAGCTTTATCAGTTCCATGACCTCTATAGGTTTTTGCAAATGAGCCATGAAGATAAAAATTTACATTCTCTATCTTTGATCTTATAAGTTTACTTGCAATAAATCCAATTCTTGACGCACCTGCAGTATGTGAACTTGATGGTCCAATCATAATGGGTCCAACTATATCAAATATGCTGTAATTAGCCACTTTAACCTCTCCCCTACATATAGTTATCGTATTAAATATGCTTATGAAATATTATCCCACTCACATTTTTGCTACTTTAGTAAGTCCTTAACCACCTCTGAGGTAATTATAAGGCCTGCAACTGATGGCACAAACGATATACTTCCAGGTATTTGTTTTCTTGGTCTATATTCATCCACTACAAGTGGCAGCGGTATTACTGGATCCTCTGTAGAGAAAACAACTTTTAACTTTTTTATATTTCTTTTTTTAAATTCACGTCTCATCACTTTTGCAAGTGGACATACTGATGTTTTAAATATATCTGCTACTGCAAATTTTGTGGGATCCATTTTATTACCTGTACCCATGCTAGCCATTATTTTAATATTATGCTCATAGCACATTTCAACTAGAAGAATCTTACTACTTACCATATCTATAGCATCTATTACATAATCCCAATTTAAATTAAATATATCATCTGCTGTTTCTTTATTAAATAGACTTGCGTAGATATTAACTTTACACTCTGGATTAATCTGAAGTATTCTACTTTGCATAAGTTCAACTTTACTCATACCCAAAGTATCTGTAAGAGCGTGAATTTGTCTATTGATGTTACTTATATCAACTTTGTCAAAGTCTATTAAAGTTAATTCTCCAATTCCAGCTCTAGCCAATGACTCAGCAGAAAAAGATCCAACTCCACCAACACCGAAAACAGCAACATGAGCATTTTTAAGTTTTTCCATGCCAACTTGTCCTACAACCATCTCAGTTCTTATAAATCTATCATTACTCATATGATCTCCCTCTACTTTAAACTAAATAATAACGTAAATTCACCTATTAAATGTTCAAGTCACTTTAATATTGTCCTTTGTTTATAAAAAAAACCAGACCCCATGGTCTGGCTAGTAATTTTAATATGATAATTTACATAAATTTCTCCACAATAAACTTTACTAGTTAATAAAGTTTATCATAGAAATTATTAAAATCAATAACTATTTTTTTACACATCCATATCTCTTTAAAATCTCTATTGTCATATCTACAGCTTTGTCCATATCCTCTATGCAAATAGCTTCAAATTTACCGTGATAGTTAAATCCTCCAGTAAATAAATTTGGTGTTGGAAGACCCATAAATGAAAGTCTAGCTCCATCTGTCCCACCTCTTATAGCTTTTAATTTATGTTTTATACCTACAGTTATCATAGCTTCAATTGCATTTTCAACAATACGAATAACAGGAACAATTTTTTCTTTCATATTGAAATACGAATCTTCTAAATCTAAAGTAACAGTAGCTTGGCCGTACTTATCATTTATAAAGGTACATGCCTTTGTTATAAGTTCTTTCTTTTTTGTAAATTTATTCATATCGTGATCACGAATTATATATAACATATCAGTTTTTTCTACTGTACCATTCATGTTATTAAGATGGAAAAATCCTTCAAATTCTTCAGTGTGTGATGGAGTCTGAGCAACTGGAAGCATTGAGTTAAGTTCCATTGCTATAAGTACTGAATTTTTCATTTTATCTTTTGCTGATCCTGGGTGTATGTTTACACCATTTACAGCTATATTAGCTGACGCTGCATTAAAGTTTTCATACTCAATTTCACCTAGTAATGCTCCATCTAAAGTATAAGCAAAATCTGCTCCAAATTTTTCAACATCAAATTGATCTGCTCCACTACCTATTTCTTCGTCTGGAGTAAAAGCAATCTTAACATCACCATGCTTAATATCAGGATTATTTATAAGTGTCTCCGCTATGACCATAATCTCCGCAATTCCTGCTTTGTTATCTGCACCAAGAAGAGTTGTCCCATCCGTAGTTATAAGTGTTTTGCCAGTAAACAACTCAAGATCTGGAAAGTCAGAAACTTTCATAACAATATTTTCGTCTTTATTTAAAAGTATATCTTTACCATCATAGTTTTTTATAATCTGTGAATTTACATCTTTTCCTGAAAAATCAGGACTCGTATCCATATGTGCTATAAGTCCAATACTTGGAGCATTCTCTACATTTCCTTTAATAGAAGCCATAACATAACAGTTATCATCTACATGAGCATCACTAACACCAATCTCGAGTAGCTCACTAACTAAGACCTTTGCTAGATCAAACTGTTTTATAGAACTAGGTAAAGTACCCGAATTAGGATCTGACTCTGTATCAATTTTTACATATCTAAGAAATTTCTCATAAGCTCTTTCCATAATGAACCTCCAAATGTTTCTATATTTTATCTACCAATAAGTATGTTCCAAAATCATGTTTTCAAAATTATCATGAATTAATTTGTATATATTATTATTTGGTGTTGAGAAGGCTTTTTCTCCTATACTCTCAACCGCCAGTACGTTTATAGATGTTCCTGATAAAAACACTCCATCATAATCCCCAACACTATCAAGTTCTACATCAAATTCAGCAACTTTTAGATCTAGTAATCTAAATAATTCTAGTAGCTTCATTCTTGTTATGCCTAGAAGTACGTCACTCGATCTTGGTGTATAGATATTATTATCCTTTATAAAAAAGATATTTGACCTACTTCCCTCAGTTACAAATCCATTATGATCTACCAAAATAGCTTCAAATAAATCATTTTCAGATATAAAGTTTGAAATTTCTCTCTTATAATCTAGATTTATAAGTTTTGCACCAGGATTAAGCCTTTCATAGTTAAAAGGCTTTACTTTAACACCACTCTTCTTAAGAAGATCGCTTGGGTATTTACTCTTTATATTATATATTAAAATATTTATATGGTCACTAAATTTGCCTATAACAATTTTAATATTATTATTTAACATTTGATCCTTCTCAACTATTTTCGTTGCACCTTTTTCAAATATTTCTTTGTCTATAGCTAAATTCACGCCTATTTTTTCAAAAGATAAGTATATTCGATCTATATGATCTTCCCAAAAAAGAGGTTTCCCATCAATCATTTTAATCACTTCATAAACTAGTTCGCCACTTCCCTCAAAAATTTTACTGTCTATATCACTAAATAACTTTATCTCATCATTAAAAAAACAAAACTCACTACTCTTATCCTTAAACATATGACACCTCACTTTTACTTTATACTAAGTATTTTAATACATTAACTTATAATCTACAATCATATGTATATGCAATCTAATGATAAAACTTCTATATTTAAAGCAATGATCTAGAAAATATTTATTTTATAATCAAGATAGGGCTGTAGCACTAAAATAAATTAATGTGCATCTTCTTTTTTCGTAATAAAAAAACCTTGGTATCCTAAAATTCCAAGGTTCAGTGTAAATTAACTATTATTCTGTTCTAATGGCTTCAAGTGCACTTAAGTTCATTGCCCTATTAGCAGGGTAAAAACCAGCTATAATACCAACAACTGTTGAGAATACAATTGAAAGTCCAGATAACCAAAGTGGTATATAGCTTATAGTAGAACTCTCTCCACCATATCCAACTGTAGTTATATTCATTCCAACAGCATTTATAATTTCACTTATACCAATACTAAGTATAAGACCAATTACTCCACCAAAGAAACCAATCATACCAGCTTCAAATAAGAATAATCTTCTTATATCTTTAAGTTCAGCGCCAAGAACCTTCATAACACCAATCTCTTTTGTTCGCTCATATATAGACATTACCATGGTATTTGTTATACCAAGCGCAGCTACAAATAGTGATACTGCTCCAATGCCTCCTAAAGTTGCTTTTATACCTTTAGTTGCATTTTCCATGTATTCAAGTCCATCGGCTAAACTATATGCTTGAAAACCCATTTCTTTTATTTTTGTCTGAACTTCCATTACTTTTTTTACATCTTCAACTTTAACCTTAAAAGAGGTATATTTATCTTTACTATTGTTATTATTATCTCTGTCGTTATTATCTTTATTTGTAGACTTTCGTTTTGCTTCCGTCTTTAGTTTTTCAAGTTGCTTTATATCTATAAAAGCACTCCAATCATTTTGATCATTAGTTTTTTCTAGTATTGCCATTGCATTTATATTTATGCCTCTTGGCTTTGCACCACTTGGATCATAATTTCTATCTGCTATAAGCATGACTTTTGACTCAAGTAAATCAACTGTTATGGGATTAGAGTATCTATCTCGAGATCTTGGATTATAAAATTGTTCTTCAATAGTTGATCCAAACATCATCTCATACTTTCCATCAGCTCTTGGCATTACACCTCTTGCAACTTTATACTCGAATTTATCAAGCTTTGAAAAATCGATTCCAGTAATATTGATATCTGATGCGTACTTTCCAGAATAAATCTGCATCCAATCGCTCATCATAGGCATTACAGCCTCAACACCTTTTATAGCTTCTATATCAATTACTCCTACATCATCAAGAATACCTACCTTACCATTTGATATATCCCCTTCCTCTTCACCACCATAATATTCAGCCTTTGATGATACTTCAATAGTATTTAGGCTACCAAAGTTTTGAAGTTGCTCCTCAAAACTCTTACTCATTCCAAGACCAAGTGATAACATAACTACGATTGATGCAGTTCCTACAATTACACCTAGCACGGTAAGAATCGTCCTAGCTTTTCTTTTAAGTAGATTATTTACACCCATAGCTATTAAATCAATGCTATTCATCATCATCCTCCGCTTCTAATAAAGCAAGTCTGTTTCTATTTTTTCTTTTTTTAAGCACAACTAAAGCTACTATAGTAGCCAATATTAAAGATGAAATTAGTCCCCACTTCACAAGTGGATTCATTGGTGCTTTCATATCTTCACCACCGTTGCCAGCGTCTTCACCACCTGGGTATACTTCACCACCGTTATTTTCAACTGACCCATCTTCTACATAGAAGTTAAACTCCTTCTCAAGTGTACCTGCAACACCTGATGCATCTTCATAAGAAAATACAATCTTACCACTGTAATCTCCTGGTTCATCAACATAAAAGGATGGTTCAAAATACTGTGTTCTACCAGCTTCAAAGTCACCTATAAAGTTACTTCCACCTTGCATTTCAAAGTCACCCTCTGCTCTAACCATCATGTTGTACATAGTTGATTTGCCCATGTTATAAAACTCTACAGCAAGGTCAATCGGTCTACCAACCGATGCACTCATTGGTGGATTTATGTTTGCTATTTCAAGTTTAATAGGTTGCGATACAGGTATTGTTATCTTTTCTGTTTCTTTATAAGCCTGTTCTTGTGAGTCATAAGCATTACCTTTACTATCTTCATATTCCATAGTTATATCTAGATTATAGGTCTTTACATCTGCCGTATTTTTAGTCTTTAATCTGATAGTTTTATTAATAACATCACGTCTGCCAATAGACTCAACAAAAACCGAACTTGAGCTATCAACTGGTGTAAATATACCATCAGCAGATTCGATTTTCACTTTAATATTTTTAACATACTCATCATTTGAAGTGTTAAATAAGGTAAGTAGCAAATCAAACTCATCACCAGCAAGTACACGTTCTGCACCAAAGTCAAAATCTTCGATTATAATTTTGGGTCTACCAAGTCCACTCGAACCTTCTACGTATTGACCTATGTATTCTTTCATAGTTATAGAATCAGCTTCGTCCATGCCTTTTACATTATACTTAGTATTTATATAGTAATCGCCATGACCTGTCTTGGCATCATCTTTTGCTTTAAATTTAAATGTAAGACTCCTAGTCTCACCACTTTTAAACTCTTTTATATATTCTTTTGGACTTGATGTTGGAATTACACCTTCTGGATATTCAATTGAGATCTCTGTATCCGCAGCATCTATCTTTCCAGCATTACTTATATCAAATGTAATCTCGAACTCATCTCCTGATTTTACGAGCTTAGGTGCAGATACCTTTTCGATATTAAGTTCTATACTTTTAGGATCTTTTCCACTAACAGGAATATAAATTTTACCTTTAGTTTCGTACTCTTTTCCATTATCATCAAGTGCCTTATATATAGCATCTAATTCGTATATACCAGACTTTACATTTTCAGATGCTATTATACCAAAGTATACTTTACTACTCTTTCCGCCATTTAAACTAGGTATAAACCTTACATTTACATCATCGTTAAGTCTTACTGAATCTTTTGAAAAACCAGAAAGCGTAATCGATACATCATTTGCGATTATAGTACCTTTGTTTTGTATATTAAGTACCATAACGTCTGCGATTCCTGCTACTATCTCATCTTCTTTAAATGAAGTTGATATAGAAGCAATTATAGGTACTACATTAGTATTACTTATTCTAAAGTAGTACTTATAGTCAGTGTTTTCAAATGCATCGCCAAAACTATTTGTGTAGTTTGCTTTAACTGTAAATTCATGAACCTTTGAAATTGCGGTTGGACTAATTTCAACAGGTATACTTACCTTTAATTTCTCTTTTTTATTAATAATCTTTATGTATTTGTTTAAATTTTTACCGTTTTTAATAAATGGATACTCTTTTCCATCTGCAAGAACTAAAGTAAGATTTAGATCCTTTGCTGAGTAAGCACTTGTATTTTCAACTGTAAATTCTAGATTTACTGCATTAGCAGATTTAAATGTTGGTATATTACCATCCTGATCAATTTTAAGTATTGGTTTATATTTTATTGTATTTGTAGGCGCCGAAGATGTTGCTGTGGAATTTTTTTGTACTCCTGGGATTACGAATGTTACTGTTGTAGTCTGAGCTCCACCAGCGTTTGTATATTTTATATTGAACGATACTGTATCTCCATCAGAAACTTGCTTAACACTATATGTTATGTTGGTAAGCGCATTGGGAGACGAATAAGCTTTAGTTAGTATACCATCCGTCGGTGTTACAGTTGAACTGCTACTTAATGTTACTTCATCAATTGAAACGACTGATCCATCACGATTAAAATTAACAACTAAATTATATGTGTTCCCCTCATATATAGTACTTATACTCGGATTTACTGAATTTACGGTTATATCTGTTGCTGCAAATGATGGTATTTCTACTATCCCAAATATCATAGATAAAATAACTACTATAATTAAACTCTTACGAATGTACATATGTTTTTACATCTCCTTCTTTAAGTTCTATCTTTTCAACATTACCATCTTTTATATAGACAACTTTATCAGCATACTTTGCAATCTCATTGTCATGCGTAACAATAATAAGAGTTTGTTCATTCTCTCTTACAAGTTTAAGCATTAGATTCATTACATACTCTGATGTTTTGCTATCTAAGTTACCTGTAGGTTCATCAGCAAATATTATGGATGGCGTCCCTACGAACGCTCTTGCAATTCCAACCCTTTGCTGCTGACCACCACTCATCTGAGTAGGCTTATGAAGTGCGTATTTTTTAAGTCCTACTTCTTTTAAAAAATGTAGTGCAATTTTCTCTCTCTTAACTTTAGGTATGCGCTTAAAGGTAAGGGGGAGACACACATTTTCAAGTGCAGTTAGTGAAGTTAAAAGGTTGTACGATTGAAATATAAATCCTACATTATCTTGTCTAAATCTTGCTAGTTTTTTCTCCGACATAGTTGATACCATTTCATTTTTTATAAGAATTGTACCCTTTGTTGGCTTTTCAAGCCCTGCCATCATATTAAGAAGAGTTGATTTACCAGAGCCCGATGTACCAAGAAAACAACAAACTTCTCCTTTTTCAATTGTTAAATCAACTCGGTTAAGTGCTACCACCTTTTCTGTACCAATTCTGTATACTTTTCTTAATCCTTTTATTTCTATAGCTGCTATTAGAAACCTCTCCTTTCGGTGAAATTTTATTTCATTGATATTGAATATATTTACAATAAGTATTTAACAATTATAATATTAACAAATCATTTTGACTTTGAGGTGTATTTTTTGGCTACAATTTAGTTACAAATTTTTGTATTTATTTGCAATTATTAGTCGTGTTTTATATGAATTTTAATTTCACTCAAAAAATCACTAGGGGAATCCACTTTGCTTCGTGAACCCCCCTAGTGATAATTATATTTAAACATAATTAATTTGTATGATTTAATGATACAGGCTTGCTGTGTATACTGTGTGTACATAATCCATATAAATTTTTTTTTACAATTTTTATTTTTCTTAGACATTTATATACTTCTCTTACTTAGCTACACTTACCTTTATAGTTGTTCCTTTGCCTCTTTCACTATCAATCGATATATGGCCATTTAGGCGTATGACTTCATCACGAAGCGAGCTCATACCAACTCCTCTACCAG
>JBARWW010000065.1:0-3672 GCA_049647005.1 Acidaminobacteraceae bacterium
TCTTTTCTCCACCTTATCTATATTACTTTTTTATTTATTAAATCATCTATAAGAATTATATATGACTTAATAGTATAATTCTATATGTTTTTCACTTATAAACTTTTTTTACAATACATTTTCTTCAAAAAAAAGAAAACCACTCGGATAAATCCAAGTGGTTCATTTGGTGACCCATCCGCGACTCGAACGCGGGACACCCTGATTAAAAGTCAGGTGCTCTACCAACTGAGCTAATAGGTCATATATGTCGTTGGTTATTTGATATGACAAGTAACAACAAAACCTATATTATCATAGGCCTTTTGATAAGTCAACGACATAGCAAGAAGTTGTTATATTGTGAATATTTCGGGATTTTCGCTCCACTCTTTAAGTAGATTATACTCTTCTTTATCAATTACACCATCTGTTTCAAGTATATCCATAAGAGTTAAATAATCTGTTATAGTTTGAAACTCTGAATTTGCTTTTTTAAAGGCCTCTGTTAACTTAGGAAAATTATAATTAAATATGCCATATACCTTTAGTACATCTGCACCAATTTCGCGAAGAGCTTCAACTGCAGCTATAGAACTTCCACCAGTTGAAAGCAGATCTTCAATCACGACTACTTTATCACCTTTCTTAATTCTACCTTCAATTTGATTTCCCCTACCATGCTCTTTTTTTGCGCTTCTTATATAAACCATAGGTTTGTCAAGAATCTGAGCAACCCATGCAGCGTGAGGTATCCCAGCCGTCGCAGTTCCAGCGATAACATCTACATCGTTAAAATCTGATTTAATCATTTCAACGTATGCATTCGCAATTTCTGCTCTAAACTTTGGATATGAAATTATCAATCTATTATCACAATATATTGGTGATTTTATACCCGAAACCCATGTGAATAGATCATCTGTACCTCTTACCGTAACTGCTCCAATCTCAAGTAATCCTTTTGCAATACTGATTTTTTTCATAAAAAAATGGCCTCCTAATGAGCCCTTTAATAAGATATGACTAAGCAGACAAACTTAAGTAGAATTCTCTCCTACTAAATCAAATGTGCTTTAGACTCATCCCTTCCCAACCTCTCTGTGTTGTATTAAAGGAACATAATATATTTTATATTTCTTTTCTTTATCTTAGAGGTAATTTTATATAATTAGAAGTATAAAGTCAACACACGAAAAGAAAATTAAAGTTTAAAATATCATTTTAATATCTTTATATAATCAAAAAGTCCGGATAAAGCAAGTTTTGAACATGCTTTATCCGGACTTTTTCTAAGAACATATTTCTAAAAATATGTTCTTAGATAATTATTTTAATGCATCCGTGCTGTATCTATTACCTGCATTCCATAGAATGTATTCGTTAATTCCTATATCCTTTAATGCATCAATTTGTAGCTTAACCTCTTTAGCACCATATCGAATATGTCCTTTTACCCAAGGGGCTGTAAAATCCTGAATCCAAGGTCTTATAGTTGATGGTGTCATAAGGTTTTTATTTCTCTCTATAGCATCTTCTGTCGTTCTATACACAGTTTCATAAGGGAATGCATCTGGAATGCTTAAGCCGTAGTTTCCTGGTCCATAGTGCGATGGATATATCATAGGACTAATATAATCAACTACATTCGATATACCTTCCCACTGCTGACCAATACCAACATCATCAAGCGCTGAAGCTGCCCATCCAAATACATCTGCTGATATATAAACCTCATAAGGTCTAAGTTCATCATTAGCATATTTTAAGAACTTTTGGATCGCTTCTGTTTTTGTTTCATCAAGATCATTTTTGTAATTAAGACTTCTATCTAATTTTCCGCCGCCTGACGCAGGGAACCTTACATAGTCAAATTGAATCTCATTGAAACCAAGTTCAGCCGCTTCCTTTGCAACATCTATATTATATTCCCAAAGTTTTCTATCATAAGCTGAAGCCCAACTCATACCATTACCAACATACACCTTATCTGTTGACGAGTATGTTATAGCTCTATTTGGATATTCATTTGCATATCTCGGCGACTTAAATGTAACAATCCTAGCAATTGCATATATATTATTATCTTTAAGCTTTTTCATAAGAGCTGGCATATCTTTTATAATAATTCTTTTGTTACCACTAGGATTATGCTTAGCAGCCGCTTCAGAATAAAATAATATATTGCCGTTATCATCTTTAACATCTATTACAAATGCATTAATCTCAGAATTGTTGGCAAGATCAATCATCTCTGTAAGTTTTGAGTTACCAGTTGAGGTTTCTGTAATGTAGACACCTTTAACTTCAACTCTAGGATTAGATTCATACTCATAAACTTTTTCATAAGCATTATAATCTACACCATCAATTTTTCTACTAATAAGTTCACTTACATCTGTTATATACTCTGATTTTGCTATGTATAGATAATCATCATCTAGGTAATTTTTCTTAACTTTAAGAGCAACTTCTACAGATTCTGAATCTAATACTAGGTCAAACTTAATTAGTTTTTCACCTCTTTTGGTTTCTACATACTCACCATCAAGCGTTGAACTTGTATTTAACTTTGTATCATTATTTTTAACAAAAATCGTGTTCTCAAAAATATACTTATCTATAGCATCTTGTCTATCATCTTTAACATCAGCAATGTAAGTTGAAATTTCTTTTGCTTTAGTATTATAGATATGATTTACATTATCATGTACGTCATATCTAATTTGCATCATAGATCTTTGTTCCTTTATATCTACTATTGGAGTTTTATCCATTACATTATTAACGTAATAATATCCAGCTCCACTTAAAACTGCAATTACTAAAGCTGCAATTATATATTCTTTTTTCATATACACCTCTTAATTTAGTAGTATCAGCAAAACATATACTTTTATTTTAGTATCCGTAGTAACCAGCTATAAAGTGGCCATCTGGAATATCATAAGCATTTTCAGAGTCTTCACATTTAATAGTCCATTTTCCGTTAAGACCTTGTCCATGCATAGCAACTTCAAAGTAAATCATAGCAATACCAGCTTCTATATATTCTTCGTGGTCATTTACTTTATCCGCCTTCTCAATTACAAGTATAATTTTTTCACCATCTAAAATAAATCTCCACGGCTGTCTGTTTCCCCAAGATGGAGCCAATCTCATATAATAAAGAACCTCATCAATACCTCTTTTATTAAGTTCATCCGCATCAATTGTATTTCCCCACTTCTTTAAGTAAACAATTTCATCGATAGATTTTCTAGAAGAAGTGTTGTCTTCTTTATACTCTAAATTTACATTAGGATAGCCAAGCTTTGTAATTGGAGATGCAGTTTTATCTGGTCCAAAATCAATTGTGCTAGAAATTTTTACATCATCTTTAGAATATCCAATCGCAACTATTGCAATTACAGTTTTCTCCGAATTAATAGCTAGCCTTTTTTTTGCCTCTTTACCATTTGAATTAAGATCAATCCAGCAACTTCCTATATCTTCACCAATAAGGTTTAACATCATCCATTCACCAACGTAGCCAGCTAAAAGATCACTATCGTATCCTTCATCTCCAAGTATTAAAAGATAATGTGGTGCGGTAATCATAATACCATTATAACCTGTAATTCCATTTAGTTTTTCATATGTATCTTTTCCATCATTAAGCATCATAACTTCTATACTTTGATCCTTCACTAC
>JBARWW010000066.1:0-2046 GCA_049647005.1 Acidaminobacteraceae bacterium
CAACAAAAGTTGCTTGTATCAATCCCCAAATAAGAGACAATAATTTCAAATCAAAATACATTAAAAAACGAGAGCAAGGAAAACATCATAATTCAGCTCTTTGTAGTGTGAGCAAAAATATGATCAATGTAATTTTTCATCTATTAAAAACCGGTGAAAATTATCGGTATACTATTTAGCCTTATTATAATATTTAACAGCATTATAATATTAGTCTTAGGGAGATTTAAAATCTCTCTGTTTAGTGTGCAAACCTTCATCACTTATTTTTTTAAAATTTTTAATTGAAAACACTTGATTTTTGTATAGCTAGCTTGTATACCTAACGCAAAAAAACTTCTTAAATAATTACTCCCGATTTGTCCCCATTCTTTATTGGCCATCGTCGCTAAAGGAATTGCAGCAATGGAGCATGCTAAATAGATTTCGATCATCCTACCATATAGAATGACTGTTATTATAATTGATATTGCTAATATACTGATTTTTACTAAAACTGTTTCAAGTGCAATTGTTACAAGTTCAGCTGTTGACATTGTTTCTAATCCATCAACCATTGCAGTAATCGACGCAGAAATATCAATGCTCGTACTCGTATTAATAACGCTTGCAGAAGAACTAACAATATGTTTACCAACGTCAAATACCGCCACCAGCCATAATCCTCCTATTTTGTTTTTGTTGCCTTAATATTCATTATTAAGACAATCTTTATATAGAAAAAGCACCTGATGAATTTTATATTCTATCAAGTGCTTGGCTAACACAATTATTTAATTTTAACTTCTGCTTAACTTCTGGACAAGTTGACCAGAAGTTATGACTATCATTCTTGTATCTACGTTGAAAGATCTTTTTCAAGTTGTATAACTTCTCTTTCTCTCTGAATTTCTTTAATAAATTCTTCTTCAGTTGGAATATATAGCATATACTTAGATGCAAATATCTGCTTATTATCTTCAGGCAATGTATATTTAACAACTGCATCAGATTTATCAGCACATAAAACAATTCCTATAGGGAGATTATCACCTTCGTTCATCATTTCACGAGTATAATAATTTACATACATTTGCATCTGGCCAATATCTTGATGCTTTAATGCTCCAACCTTCAAATCAATTAGAACAAAACATTTTAAAATATAATTATAGAATACTAAATCAATGAAGTAATCTTGGTCATCTACATGAAATCGTTTCTGTCTGCCCACAAATGAAAAACCTCTCCCTAACTCTAATAAGAATTGTTGAAGGTGATTTATCAATTGTTTCTCCAAGTCCTTTTCATACAATTTTTCAAATTGATTAATTCCAAGAAACTCTAATATATATGGATCTTTAATAACTTCTTGTGGACTTAAATCTACGTTCGTCGAAAGCATATTATCTATAACAGATTTTTTATCTTTACTTGCAAGTAAACGTTCAAAATAGAAACTATTTATTTGCCTACTTAACTCTCGCACACTCCAACCCGACTTTATACATTCGTCTACATAAAATTCACGCGCTTGGGCGTTTTCAATCTTTAAAAGCGCCCTATAATGAGACCAACTCAATTCGTGACACAGTGTGTCACGATTCTCGTAAATCAAATAGAACTTACGCATTCTTCTCAAATTAGTTTTATCAAATCCAGCGCCATAATCCTTTGTAAGTTTATTTGATAAATCTTCCAGTAATGAAGTTCCATACTCCGCCGAATCTTTTCCACCTTGGAATTCAACAATCAAACGGCCAATATTCCAGTACGCTTCAACCATACTACTATTAACAGCTTTTACAGCTTTTTTTCTTGATAAATTAAGAATGCTTCTTATATCATCATATAAATTATTATTAATTAAATTCATCATAATTACCTTGTATACTAAATATATAGAACTTTAGTATAACTCCCCTTTCAATTTGTTGTTCTAATTTATTATTAATATCCTTATAATATTAGTAGTTACAGTTGTAGATTATTTCATATTTGCCATACAGCTTTGACTGTTTTGTGGAGGATATAACCACAACTGATTTCTTTAAGATTAATTAGCTG
>JBARWW010000067.1:0-3994 GCA_049647005.1 Acidaminobacteraceae bacterium
ACATATTAGTGCATCACATAAGGAAATAAAAATACTTAGACTAGGCGACTATGATTACTATGAATTATACAAGAATAAGATAATTGATAAGAATATAAACAAAGTTATATTTTAAAGGTGGATAATAATGTTTAAGAAAGTAGATCATTTTTTAAAAAGTAAGACAGATGAAGTTGTATTTATAGAGTTAAAAGAAGGCAAATCAGTTTCTTTTAAGGATGCAACACTCGGTAGCGAAACTCCAATTCCAATACCAGTTACGGATATTGCAAGTCAAGCAAAAAATCCAGAAGTAGGAGATTTCAAATTAGCTTCTATTATAGACGGTATGGTATTTATTATTGGAATTGACATGGAATTTAAATATAAAGATGTATACATTAAGTTTCTAAAAAGTATAGAAGAAAATATCTGGGAAAAAATAGTTGCAAAAGGTATCTTTTTGGCTGAAAAGAGCAATAAAATTGATGCGCTTATACATTTTAGAGCAGCATATCTTATAAGTGGAGATGATATCAATACTTTATATAACTACGCAAGATGTCTTGAAGAACTTGCACTTGAAAGTGATGAGGATGAAAAATCACAGACCATGTTTTTAGATGAAGCATTTGATGTGTTTACTTACTTATTAGAAGCACACCCAGATTCGGCGTTTGCTTACTATCATCTTGGCTTTCATTATGTAAATAAAAAGATGTTCGTAACAGGAAGAAGCATATGGACAAAAGCTTTAAAGATGGATCTTGATGATGAAAAAAAATCTGAAATTGTTGCTAGACTTAGTGATATAGATGCAAAAGTAAGTTATGAAGAGGGATATAATCTTATACTTGATGGTATGATACATGAGGGCCTAGAAAAGTTACTTCCTCTTGAAGATGAGTATAGTGATTGGTGGAACCTTATGTTCTTCATAGGCCTTGCCTATAGACAATTAGAAAACTATGATGACGCACTTAAATACTATCAAAAAGTTCTTGCTCTAAATACAGGGCACATAGATACATTTAATGAAGTATCATTATGTTATATGTCTATGGGGAACTTTGAGAGTGCAAAGAAATATATTGATGAAGCTCTAAGAATGGCGCCATTAAATAATGAACTTTTATGTAATCTTGGCATAGCACTTTTAAATCTAGGAGAACTAGACGAAGCGAGAGCTGCAATAGATAAATCACTTCAGTTTAATCCAGATGATGAAGTTACAATAGCGTGGAAAAAACATATGGATAGTTTATAGCAAAAGCTCTGATGATTCTAAATCATTAGAGTTTTTATTTTGCAGATATTCGGCTGAATTACTGACGTGTAGAAAGAATATAAAGGAAATATAGATTCTTTGTAGTAAAAATTAGCAAAGTATTTTAGCTGTGACTTTAGCAACTTACAGTAGGGTTTGTAAAAAAGTAATGATAAAAAGAAATTACAAATAGAAAAATGCTCATTAAAGCCATATTCATATGTATACAATTGTAGTAATTAAAATAATTTAATTTAAATTTGCTAAAGTTATTGCAAGTGTTCAACTTTTTTTGTAAAATTGAGTTAGTTGTAGGAAAAGTTGAAGTGTTCAACAAAAACTAGTTGTAAGGATAAAAATGTATAATAAAAAGTTTTTATCGTATTTATAAACAAAGGATTTAACTAGGAGGTATAGAATGATAAAAAATCTTAATGATTTACTTGTTGCTGCTAAGAAGCAAAAAACTATGAAATTAGTAATTGCTGCAGCACAAGATCAAGATGTACTAAATGCAGTTTCAAAAGCATATGAAGAAGGGGTAATTGATCCGATTTTAGTCGGTTCAAAGACAAAAATTGAAGAAATCGCTTTAAAAGATAATTTGGATATATCGAAGTTTAGAATTATTGATGAAGAAGATATGGAGCAGGCCGCAAAAATATCAGTTAAACTGGTTTTTGATGGAGAAGCAGATTTCATAATGAAAGGTCTTCTTGATACAGCTATACTTTTAAAAGCAGTTTTAGATAAAGAAATAGGACTTAGAACAGACAGCCAACTTAGTCACGTTATGGTTTATGAAGTTCCAAGTTATCATAAGCTTTTATTTCTAACAGATGGAGGAATGAATATAGCTCCTAGCTTTGAAGAAAAAGTTAAAATAACAAAAAATGTAGTTGCAGTTGCAAAAGCTTTAGGCAATACCAATGTTAAGATAGCAGCACTTGCAGCAAAAGAAAAAGTTAACCCTAAGATGCCTGCTACAGTAGATGCTGATAAACTTCAAACCTTATCGCGTGCCGGCGAGTTTGGTGAAGGGGTTACACTTGAAGGACCACTTGCATTTGATTTAGCAGTGTCTAAAGATGCAGCAGAGGTAAAAGGATTTTCTAGTGAAATAGCTGGAGATGTTGATGTTTTATTAGTTCCTACTATAGAGGTTGGAAATGGTATTGGGAAGACTCTTGCATATCTTGCAGGAGCTGAAGGCGCTGGAGTTATAATGGGTGCAAAAGTTCCTGTTGTACTAGTATCTAGAGCAGATTCATACGAAGCGAAGTTATACTCTATAGCGCTTGCTAGTGTTGTAGCAGCTTGTAAATAAAAAAATGTTGATTATCACTATATATAAAACACGAGGTGAATAATATGAAAAAGTTTTTAACTGGTAACGAAGCAGTTGCTCGTGGAGTTTGGGAAGCAGGCGTAACTTACGCATCAGCATATCCAGGAACACCATCAACTGAAATATTAGAAAATGTAGCACTGTATAAAGAAGATATAAAAGCAGAATGGGCTCCGAATGAAAAAGTTGCTCTTGAAACAGTTATAGGGGCATCAATTGCAGGTGCTAGAACTATGGCTGCTATGAAGCATGTTGGAGTAAACGTTGCAGCAGATCCATTATTTACAATTGCATATACTGGTGTAACTGGTGGACTAGTTTTAGTTTCTGCTGATGATCCGGGATGTCACTCATCTCAAAATGAGCAGGACAATAGATATTATGCGAAGTTCGCAAAAGTTGCTTGTATCGAGCCATCAGATTCTCAAGAATCAAAAGATTTTATGAAAGAAGCATTTAAAATTTCAGAAGACTTTGATGTTGCTGTACTATTTAGAATGACTACTAGAGTATGTCACTCTAAAGGTTTAGTTGAGTTTGGTGAGAGAGAAAACTTTGAAATGATACCATATACTAAAAGAGCAGATAAGTATATTGCAGCTCCAGCAGCAGCAAAGAGACTTCATCCTGTGGTAGAAGAAAAATTAATCAAATTAGAAGAGTACTCAAACGAGTCTCCTCTTAATAGATTTGAATGGAATGATAAAAAAGTAGGTGTTTTAACAAATGGTGTTGCTTATACTTACGCAAAAGAAGTATTTGGAGACAGCGTTTCGTATTTAAAGATAGGTTTTTCTTATCCACTACCAATGAAGAAGATAAAAGAATTTGCTGATCAAGTTGAAACTTTATATGTAATTGAAGAACTTGAGCCATTTATGGAGGAACAATTAAAAGCAGCGGGTATAGAGTGTATTGGAAAAGAGAAGATTCCAAGAGTTGGTGAACTTAATCCAGATATAATTGCAAAAGCCTTACTTGGAGAAGAAAGAGAAACACTTCACATTGCAGAGGACAAAGTTGTTCCTAGACCTCCAACATTATGTGCTGGATGTCCACATAGAGGATTCTTCTATGCTTTAAGTAAAAAGAAGAACGTTATGATTACAGGAGACATTGGATGTTATACTCTTGGAGCTACTGAGCCGTTAAATGCAACTGATACAGTTATATGTATGGGCGCATCTATATCAATGGGTCATGGTGCAAAACAAGCATTTGTTAAAAATGGAGTAGATAAACGAGTTGTAAGTGTAATTGGCGATTCAACATTCTTCCATACAGGAGTAAATTCTCTTATAGGTGTAGCATACAATAATGGTAACACTGTAAGTGTAATTCTTGATAATAGAATTACTGGTATGACAGGTCACCAACAGAACCCTGGCACTGGATATAGC
>JBARWW010000068.1:0-2407 GCA_049647005.1 Acidaminobacteraceae bacterium
GAATTGCACAGGTATTTTTAGACTATTACTATTTATGAAATAGTTTTTAAAGTCATTAAATATTTCTTCCATACGATCACTTGATTGTTTATATGTTGTGTTGGGAAGTAAAATTATAAATTCATCGCCACCAAATCTAGTAAAGACTTCATTACTTGTTAGATGAGATTTTATTCTATCAACAAATCCCTTAAGTGCAATATCTCCAGTTACATGTCCAAAGTTGTCATTTATACTTTTTAGATAATTTAAATCCATAAGGACAAGTGAAAACTTGTGACTATAATTAAAAGATCGTTCTTGAAACTGAAGGAACAACTCTTCAAAGTATCTCCTATTATAAATTCCAGTTAATTTGTCATGCCTAGAAAGATAAATACTTTCTTCCATAAGATTTCTATTTTTAAGAGCAATACCAATTAGAGATGTAAAAAACCCTATAATTTTTTTGTCTTCATCATGAAATGCATCTCTATTTACACTATCAAGACTCATAGTTCCAATTAGATGATCATCAATATATATGGGCGCTGTAAGTGATACCTCTATTCTGTCAGCATCCGATTTTGACAACTCCTCAAATTCATTTCTTGAAAGATTATCTTTATTATAGCTTTGTACATCTCTTACTATTATTGGCGAAGAAACGTTTTCGCTTGAAAATTTCCAAAGAAAAGTATCTTTTTTATTAAGTTTGATATTTTTAAGTACTTCCCAGTTGTAACCCTTTGAAGCTATAAATTCTAGTTGGTCATCAGAGTTAACAAGCGTAAGAGAACCAATTTCAGCATCTGGAACAATCTCAATAGCTTTTTCAATAATATACTCATAAACATCACTTAGATTTGGTTCGGTTGAATTTATAATACGATCACTAATTAAAAAGAGAACATCTCTTAGCTGTTCATGAATTTCGATTTCGCCAATAGCACTTGTGTACTTGCTTTTTAATGCATAAGTATTTTCAATAGATAAATTGAGTGCCTCAACTAAATTATCAACATCTTCAAATGTGTAGATCTTAGAAGTTGGAGCTAAATATGTAAAATTATCATCTAAGCCGCTAATACTCTTAGTAATATTTCTTGTAAGTATTCTTAATTTATGGCTTAAAAATAAAAGTATGAAAAGCGTTACAAATAGATATATATATGGTGCGAGCAAAGACATTATTGGATAATATATTTTAAATATTTCAACAGCAAGGAAAGAAACTATTATACTAATATATAAGCCATATTTGTAAAGTTGTTTTCTTAAAAATTTCATAATACCACTCCTATTAAGTAAAGGTAATTTTAATATACCCGAAATTTATTTATGTATAGATAATAACTACATTATATAGCAAAAATACTTGTAAAAAAATAAATATAAATGATTTACTTAAAAAAGTATTAAGAAAACATCAATAAAGAGTTAAATGAGTGGTAAATAGGAGTAAAAAAGAAAAAACTGGTTATAATATAAATAGAGTAAAATATAAAAGTTTCAAAGAAGTGTTATTTTGAAAACAAATGTTGATAATTAGGCAATTAGGAATTCTTGTTTTAAAAATAGGAGGTGAAATTATGCTAAACTTCATTCAGATGCCAATTGTGTGGACAGTTCTTATAATTGCATTTATCGTAATTGAAGGTTTAACACTTGGGCTTACATCCATATGGTTTGCTGCGGGTAGTCTCGTTGCACTTGTTCTATCGCTATTTAATGTTCCAATCTATATTCAGATAGTGGGATTTTTAGGAACTGCAACTATTCTTTTGATTTACACAAGACCCATTGCAAAGGATTTTCTTAAAATTGGTGGTACGAAAACAAACGCAGATGGATTAATTGGAGAAGTTGGTCAGGTTATTATAGAAATCGCTCAGTTTAAAACAGGACAAGTAAAAGTAAAAGGTCAGATTTGGACTGCTATTGATATTGAAAAAAAAGGTATAGAGGAAAATTCTTCAGTTGAAATTATGGAGATTGAGGGAGTTAAGCTAATAGTTAGGAAAATATAGCTATCAAGTTGTCATTAATTTAATCTGATTATAAAAAAATATTAAATTAAATTATATATATATTTATTAAGGAGGAATTAGAATATGGGAAGTATTATATTTATAGTATTAGCGATCGTCTTAATTCTACTCATTGTAACTAACATAAGGATAGTGCCACAAGCAAATACTTATGTTGTAGAGAGGCTAGGAGCTTACCAACAGACATGGGAAGTGGGATTACATATTAAAATTCCACTAATAGATAGAATTTCAAATAAGGTATTAATTAAAGAAATGGTAGTAGATTTTCCACCACAGCCGGTAATAACAAAAGATAATATATCAATGAAGATTGACACCGTGGTTTACTATCAGGTTACTGATTCAAAGTTATATACTTATGGCGTGGCAAGACC
>JBARWW010000069.1:0-3073 GCA_049647005.1 Acidaminobacteraceae bacterium
TTCAATAATTGTAAGTAAATGAGTCATATTCTCTTTTGGTGTTAACTTATTGTCGTCGTGTGCTTTATCTGAAAATATATTGATGTCAAATGTAGAAAAATTTTCTGCTTCAAGAACTTTATCAAGGTTTGATAATTTGTATGATTTCTTGATTAATTTTTGATAAAAACAAGTACAAAGTTGATTGCTATCATTCTTAAAACCCGTGTCATTACATAAATCGCAGTAGTAGTGCTTTTTAATATATGTAAGTGGTATATTATTTTCTGTCAAAAGCATTGCCTTTTCTTGTTGTAGATAGTTGATTTTTTTTTCTAGATCAATTAAAAGTTTCTCCTTATTAACATCATTTGATAAAAGTATAGATTTGCTTATGTTAATAGAAGATTTAGCAATCTCTTTTTCGATTTCTTTAATGCGTGGTAGAAGGCTATAAATCTCTTCTTTTCGCTTATCTAACTCTCTAGTTGAACTATCTTTTAGTTTATCATATTCTTTAAAAATTTCGCGTTTGAAACTAAGCATTTAATCACCTCATTTATATTAAATCATTTATATTGATTTATTTACTCAAATTATATCGAATTAAAATATGCCTTGCAAAAAAAGTTACTTTTTTATACCTAGTATTTTTTCTAGCTCATCATTAGTATATTTAGTGCTACTTTTTTTGAAATTATGAAACTTATTATTATTCTTTGGAGCAGTTCTATTTGAAATATTTTCTTTAAACTCAGGTTTTTTCTTGGGCGTCCTATCCATATCCTTATATGAATCTACATCCTTTATGCCTTCACCTATGAGTCTGCTTATAATGGCATCCATAAAGTTCATATTAACATTAGATGTCTTCTTAGAATTTTCCTTCAATACTTCAAG
This sequence comes from Acidaminobacteraceae bacterium, assembly GCA_049647005.1. Classification (GTDB taxonomy): domain Bacteria; phylum Bacillota; class Clostridia; order Peptostreptococcales; family Acidaminobacteraceae; genus JBARWW01. The sequence continues at coordinate 880 of JBARWW010000069.1, forward strand.
TATAAAATCAAGTGGCAGCGATTCCTTACTAATCCAAGTGTCAATAATTTCTTTGTCACCAGATGTTACTTGCTTTGATCCATATCCAAGTGATTTATATATCTGCTTGTATGAATAAAATAGTGTACTGTTAGTTTTCAGATATTCATCAATATCTTCAAGTGTAAGTAGACCATCGTCATACCAGGTCATTAAAATCTTAAGAGCATAGTTTACTCTTTTTACATTACGTTCATCGACTGAGTACTCAAATGCTCTAACAATAACATCAGGATCAATGTTGAAGTTATAGAAGCTATCAAGTATATCCATTCTCTCTTTAGGAGTTAGTTGTCTTCTCATAATTTGATCAATTTGATAAAACATATTTTTAATCTCAGGATTTTTAGATGCTTCAATTAATGTGTTTGATTTTTCGTTTTCAACACTTTTGCGTTCAATAGTATCAATACTTTCAGCTATTATAGGACTAAAGTTATTGTTTATATATAGCTGTCTAAGTGATAAAAACTCAACATTATAATTTATATCGTCCTTGTCAACATGTCTTTTTATAATACCTTTTTTCTCCCAAAATTCCCATGCATTTAGCACATCTTCGAGTGGGATGCTAAGGTGCCTTGCTATCATGTTATTATTGGCCCTATCAATATCAATCATATCATGTGCAAATTTATATCCAAGCAAGTAAACTTTAACATAAGTTCCATTTGCCATAGGCATAAAGTCGTTAATAAATATATTTTCAATTGCAGTTTGACCATAATCAAAATTTGTAATTTCTTTCTTAAAACCCATAGCATAGTCCTTTCAAAATATAATAGATAAACTCTAAATAAAATTTAAATGTGTAGAGTAAATTAGTACCCTACTTCATAAGTATAAATCAAAAATACCTTTAGTAAAGGGGTTATAATATGATATACTATATTGGTAGACTACCTATAAAACGGAATTCTTTTAAAAGAGACTTAGGCGAATTGCCTACATATAAGTGATTCCAACAGAGATGAGGTTTCTACCTAGTTTTAAAACTAGGTATTAATACTAGCTAATAGATATAAAAAGTAGCAGATTAATATCACGAAAATTTTAAAACTTAGGTCTTAAAACTGGAATAACACAGCATAGATATAGAAAAATTCGATTAAATTGCTGTGAAAATTAGTGTTATAAAGGGAGCGGGTTTATGAATTTTGAAGAAATAAGGGACAAGTGCGCAAATAAGCTTGCAAAAGCTATCGCAGTTTGTGCCACACCATTTTATAAGGGTGTAAAAAAAGTTGAAAAATTGGAATTACCTTCAAAAAGAAGTTTAAATAATAAATTTAATTTAAGTAAAATATTTGAAAAACCACAAAAATATTATGAAAACAATAGATATAAACTTGAAAAACCTTTTGAGTTTGTTAAAGCGAAAAAAATATACATGTTAGTTGGAACTGCTGGTGTTACTATTGCTTTAGTTGGTGTAATTACCTTAGCTAATGCATCCACGGATGTGACTAATCCTGTTGTACTTGAAAAAATTACTGACCCTGTTCAAGTAACTGCTTCGAAAACAAACGAAAATGAAAATGATTTAGTATCGAGTGATATAATTAAGTACACTAAAGATGTTAATGATATAATGGACATGTCTATTTATGGATATGAATTACGTTCAAATAATAAAGAGGCAGGATTTTTTAAAGGTAAAATTGAAGCACTAGACATCTTAAACACTTTAAGAAGTTCTTATGTTGATAAGCTCACAGATTCTAAACTACTAGATTCATATTTTAAAGAATTAACTTCAATTGAACCAGCTTACAAAAGCATTACAGAGTGGGATGGTGTTAAAACAAAAGAAGAAGCTTTGAATTATATTATTAAAGGTACAAAAGAAGAGACATTCCACGAAGTTGCCAAAGGTGAAAATTTTTGGACTATAGCCTCGTTATATAATGTAACTGTTGAGAGTTTAGAATCTGCTAATCCAGATCTTAAACCAGAAAGAATTCAAATCGGACGAAAAATTAGTCTTACTGTTCCAAAGCCACTTATTACAGTAGTTACTGTAGAAGAAGCTGAATATATTGAAAACATCGAGTATGCTGTTGAGTATAAAGATGACTCAAGTGTTTATAAAGGTGAATCTAGAATTGCTAATAATGGTAAAAATGTTGAGAAAAAAGTTGTTTCAAAGATTATT
>JBARWW010000070.1:0-4542 GCA_049647005.1 Acidaminobacteraceae bacterium
ACATATTAGCGTTATCGAGATAAAATTTATTAGTTGTGTAAAAAAAATCATATTATTAATTTAATGCAAATATAAAAGGATGAGATTATGAGTAAAAGAAACTTGGAGTTGGAAGAGGAAGTACGCAAGAGAAGATCCTTTGCGATCATTTCCCATCCGGATGCGGGAAAGACTACGCTAACGGAAAAATTACTATTATATGGTGGAGCAATTCGTGAAGCCGGATCTGTAAAAAGCAGAAGATCAAACAAACATGCAGTTTCTGACTGGATGGAAATTGAAAAGCAAAGAGGAATCTCAGTTACATCAAGTGTACTTCAGTTTAACTATGATGGTTACTGTGTAAATATACTTGATACACCTGGTCACCAGGATTTTAGTGAGGATACTTACAGAACTCTTATGGCTGCAGATAGCGCTGTTATGGTTGTTGACTGTTCTAAGGGTGTTGAGGCTCAAACTGTCAAGCTTTTCAAAGTTTGTAAGATGAGAGGAATTCCAATCTTTACATTTGTAAATAAGATGGATAGAGAGGGTCAAGATCCTTTTGATGTACTTGAAGATATAGAAAATGTTCTTGGAATCAAATCACATCCAATGAACTGGCCTATAGGAATGGGTAAGAACTTTAAAGGTGTATATAATAGACATGAGTCGCAAGTAGAATTATTTACTGGTGGTAATCATGGACAATCTGCTGCAGGAGCTGTTATTGGTAACGCTTCAGATGATAAATTTAGAGATATTCTTGGTAATGAATTACACGATCAGTTGCTTGGAGATATTGAATTACTTGATGAAGCTGGCGATCCATATGATTTAGAAAAAATCTTAAATGGTGAACTTACTCCAGTATTCTTTGGTAGTGCACTTACTAACTTTGGTGTTGAGCCTTTCCTAAAAACTTTTCTTGATATAACGCCACCACCAGTAGCTAGAAATAGTGATCAAGGTTTAATTAAACCAGAAACAGATAACTTCACTGGTTTTGTGTTTAAAATTCAAGCAAATATGAATCCTGCGCATAGAGATAGAATTGCATTCCTTAGAATTTGCTCAGGTAAATTTACAAAAGGCATGGAAGTAAATCATGTTCAGGTTGGTAAAAAGGTTCGCCTTGCACAGCCAACACAGTTCATGGCTCAAGATAAGGTGACTGTTGAAACAGCATATCCAGGAGATATAATCGGACTTCATGATCCAGGTATCTTCAAGATAGGTGATTCATTATGTGAAGATAACTCAAAGGTAAGGTTTGATGGTATACCGCTATTTGCTCCAGAGCATTTTGCGAAAATCATAACTAAAGACTCGATGAAGAGAAAGCAGTTTATGAAAGGCATTGAACAATTATCTGAAGAGGGAACAATTCAAGTGTTTAAGAGACTAAATATAGATTTTGGTGAATTAATAGTTGGTGTCTGTGGTGTTCTTCAATTTGAAGTACTTGAGTACAGACTAAAGCATGAGTATGGAGTTGATATACTTATGGAGAGACTTCCTTATAGACATGTGCGTTGGGTTGAGATGGTAGGATTTGATCCAAGTAACTTTAGAATAACTATGGATACTATGATTGTTCAAGACGAAGCAGAAAATCCTGTTCTTTTATTCCAAAATGAGTGGTCGATTAGAACGGTTCAGGAAAGAAATGAAACTGCTGTATTAAACGAAATTTCACTCAGAAAATAAATAGAAAGCTACATTCATAAGGAAACTTATGAATGTAGCTTTTTTTGTTTTTCTTACAATTCACATTTATAAACAAACAATTTATTGATATATAGTATATAAAGTTTTAATTAAATGAATCTTTACTAATTCTATAAACTAATATATATAATATTGAACTTATTATAAGAAAAATTGGCATAAGTGCATATGACAGATAGACTCCAATGATATCATTTGCATAGCCAAGTATTATTCCAGTTACAAAGGTTATAAATGTAACTGAAGATGTAATTATACCTATAGTTGATGAACTTGAATTTTTAAATAAATTACTAGAAAAAATCAAAGTAGTAGGATAAATTAATCCTATAAATAAACCTGAAAATGAAATTATTATAAGTCCACTTTCACCTAGCGTATATCCAGCAATATAGAAAAAAGTCGCGAATATGATAGAAAATGTAACCGTTCGTATATATCCAAATTTTTCAGATATAAAACCACCAAAAAATCTACTTGCTGAAAACATGGCAAAAAATATAGCTGTTAAATATGTAGCTTTATTCTCATTATATAAATAAATTTCTTTCATATAATTTATAAACCAGTTGCTTGTATGTATTTCTGCTGATATTGCAAAACCAAGTGCAAGTGTAATTAGAACAAGCATTAGCATATTGCTAGAAGAATCGTCCGCATTTTTAGTTAAATAATTGGGTTTATTATCTACATCATTCATAAAGATAAGTAAAATTAGGTTTATTATAAATAAAATAGAGCAAACTCTAAACAAATAATTCCATGAATAATTATTAACAAGCAGAAACCCTGAAACCTTCTGCGAGATCATAACACCAATGCCATAGAAAAAATGAAGCATGTTCATAAGAAGAGCTTTATATGTAACTGGCAGAAATGGAACCGTAGTATTAAGTCCAATTATAAGTAGTGAAGCGCTACCACCAGCAGCAAGGTGACCTATAAATAACATTGTAAAACTAGTCGAATATGATGTTAAAAAAAACGTTACTGCAGATGCAAATACACCAATCATAATAATTCGTTTTGATCGATATTTTTCACAGAGTCTACTACCAAGGTATGTAAAAATCATTGATACAAGCAATGAAATTGATAGCATAAGCCCAATTTGCGTGTTGTTTACAGCAAATGCGTCTTTAAAAGTTGGTACAAGTACACCTTTTAATGCAGATGATACAGCCATAACAAACATAGTCAAAAAATTTATAGCTATAAGATATTTCATTGAATTAGTCTTCATAAAAACTCCTTTTTTCTATTAATCACTTGAAGTTATACCTATTATATAATCGGCTATTTAGTAGATAAAGTCAAGTATTGACAATAAATGTATTGTAAAAGAAAATATGAGTTAATGTCAATGTAAGAATTGTGATGAAAAAATACATATATTTGGTGAACGTAAGATTGCTGAAGCATCTAGTGAAATGACTATACCGGTGATTGCTGAAATTTCAATTGATCCTGAATTTGATAGACTTTGAGATGAAGGAAAAGTTGAGTTATATAATAAGAGTAATTATAAGTTTGCCTGTGATTTCAAATCAAGAGTACTTGCCATCTTTTAGTCTAGCGTTTTGAGATGATATATCGAAATAGTATGGTATATATGATATTATTAATTATAAAAATAAATATCTTATATAAGGATGTTATATATGCCAAGATTAAAAAAATGCTGTGAAAAGTTAAATTCGAGTGAGTAAATAGAAAACTCGTTATTCACTACTTGCACCAGTAGCTATAAAGAAAGCAATTCTAGATTACATTAAAAATAATAGAGAAAAATAGTTTGAAAAATATATTGATTTAGAAAGGGAGAATTTATGCAGATAATTAAAAAGACGGACTTATCAGTAGATGAATTAGAACATATTAGAGAGATGATAAATTACAATAATATGATTAATCACTCAAACTTAGATATAAGCATAGATAATAGTTTTAACTACTCAAAAGATATAATCACTAATTTTTTAGCTTATAAAAGTGATAAACTTGTTGGCTATGCCAATGTTTTCGCACCATCAAATGAAGCTTTTGAAGTTCAATCTATGGTTCTAAAAGATTATGAACGAATAAGAATCAACACTAAACTTATTGAATCTATTAAGAGTGAAGCTTCTATATACAAGCCTAAAGAGATATTGCTTGTATGTGATGAATCAAGCGAGAGTGGCATGAGTTATATAGAAAAAGTAAGGGCAAGCTACAGACATTCAGAATACTTTATGAAATTGATTAAAGATTATGTGCCTAGTTTTGAAGCTTACGAGGAAAATCTTACTGTAAAAAAAGCAAAGTTAAAGGATCTTGAGGATTATATAGAGGCGTCCAAACGAATCTATGATAGCTCAATAACTAATTTGCGTGAGCGATTTAGTGTACTATTTGAAAAAGATGACAGAAAATTTTATATACTATATGAGAATAATATAGCTGTTGGTATAGGATCGATTATTATTGAGAATGAAAAACATATGCTATATGGATTTGGAATAAGCAGTGAAAAAAGAGGAAAAGGATATTCAAAGTATTTTCTAAATAAAATTATTGAGACAACAATGAAAGAAGCAAGTGATAGTATATATCTTGAAGTAGATAGTACAAACAATATCGCATACAATCTTTACAAACATAATGGTTTTAATGAATTGAAAAAGATAAGTTACTTTCGTTTAGAATATAAGTAAAATTAAAATGCATTATAAACAGAGGGAAATCGGTAGATATCTACCGATTTCCCTCTGTTTATAATAATACTCTAGATAAAATCAAGCTAAAATTAATTTATAAAATGTTAATTAGAAATAATGACATACAGGG
>JBARWW010000071.1:0-1848 GCA_049647005.1 Acidaminobacteraceae bacterium
CACTATGCTAGATAATAAGGGGGATATATGTTTATTAAAAGGTGAGTATATAAAGGCCTATGAATATTTTAACGAAAGTTACGATATATTGAAAAAGGAAAATGACCCAATTCATCTCTCAGAGGCTGAAAATAGACTCGGAAAAGCTCATTACTATAGTGATGATTATGACACTGCAACGCTTTATTTTGAAAGTGCACTTAATAGACTTGAAGAGGTAGACAACAAATTTTATTCTGCTGAAGTTCTTATTAATATTGCAAAATTAAATTTTGTAAATGATCAACGAAAATCTTTTAATAGTTTAGAGAGAGCTATAGATTACGCAGAAAAAACTAATTCTAAGAAGAAAATGAGTGAAGTCTATGCTTTAGCTGCAGAACTATATGAAAAAACTAACAATTTCAAAATTGCCTTAGAATACTTTAAAAAACATCACTTTACAGAACAAGAAATTAAAACATCTATAATGAGTGAAAAGCTAGAAGTTATAAAGATGGAGTTAGCACGCCTTGATGTAGATAACACTATGGATGAAGTCATGGCTATAAATAAGCAATTAGAAAATGAAATTTCTTATCAAAATAATGAACTTAAAAAAATTCAAAATATAAATGTGAATTTAGAAAAAAGAGTATTTGAAGATTCGCTTACGGAAATTCCAAATAGAAATTATCTGGATTGTAATTTAGTTGAGTATATGAGAAGTTGTTTAGAAAATAATGAAATTATGATTTTATTTATGATTGATATAGATTTTTTCAAAAGGTACAATGACTATTGGGGTCATCTCAAAGGTGATGAATGCTTAAAGTCAGTAGCAAAGGTTTTTAAGAATATTCAAGAAGTACGTAATGATATATTGGGCAGATATGGTGGGGAAGAATTCATATATTGTTCAAAAGTTCCTAATTACAAGGCTGCAATGGAACTTGGTAACTTACTTAGAAGTGAAGTAGAATTATTAAAACATAGATATAGCTTTGAAAACAATGATAATTTATTAACTATAAGTCTTGGTGGTACTTTAGTAAGTCCCTTATCAATTACTAATATTTTTGATGTAATAGAAGTTGCAGATCAAGAACTTTATAAAGGAAAAGATAGAGGTCGAAATATAGTAATGATTAGAGAAATCTAGTAAGTTAGATTATCAAATTAATAAAGCTCCTACTTAGAATTTTCTGAGTAGGGGTTTTATTGTGCGTTTATGCCGATTGATGATAACTTTATAATTCATTGACTAACTAATGACATTAAGATAAAATACGATTGATGTATTGGTATGTATAATAAATTTGTACATATTAATTTAGAGTGAAGTCAATTTTTGACTATAAAGGAGATGCAAAATGTCAAAATTAATTCTTATTATTCTAGTTCAACTTCTTTATGTACCTATGTTAACACTTAGAACAATTTCCATGGTCAAAAACTTGAAAATATTAACTTCTGTGTTTGGTTTTTTAGAAGCTTTAGTATATATATTTGGCTTAGCTATAGTTCTATCAGGAGAGCAGAGTGTTGTTGAAATGCTTGTTTATGCACTTGGATTTGGAATGGGACTTCTTGTGGGTATACTTGTAGAGCAAAAACTAGCTATTGGTTACACGACTATGCATGTTAATATTAATCATACAAATAATGAAATCTTAACAGATCTTAGAGATAAAGGTTTTGGTGTAACTGTTTTTAAAGGAGAAGGTAAATTTGGAGATCGAAACAAACTTGAAATTTTAACGAAGAGAAAAAGAGAAAGTGAATTAATAAAACTTATATACGAAAAAGAACCAGAAGCATTTATTGTTTCTTATGAACCAAAAACTTTTAAAGGTGGATATCTTAAAG
>JBARWW010000072.1:0-3326 GCA_049647005.1 Acidaminobacteraceae bacterium
CGATACATCAGTATTAATTGCAACTCCATCAAAACCTTGATCAAAATACATTTTTGCAAGGTCTGTATTTCCTGTAAAAATAAATGCAAATTTTCCTGCATCCTTACAGGCTTTAAGAATTCTTTCAATTGCAGCAATAAATTCTGGATCTTTAAATTGTGCACTTTTTCCCATTGCAATTGATAAATCGTATGGACCGATGAATATACCATCTACTCCCTTAATCCCTACTATCTCCTCTATATTCTCCAAACACCCCAGTGTCTCACATTGTGGTATGAGCATAGTGTTTTCATTACATGATTTAAAGTATTTATCAACGGATCTTGCATCTTCACTAAATCCGTACTCACCTACTCGCCCATAAAAGAATCCTCTACTACCAAGCGGTGCATACTTTCCATATTCAACTATTTTCTTAACTTCTTCAACCGTTTCAACACATGGTATAACTATTCCTTTAGCTCCGATATCTAACATTTTCAAAATTGAATCACGATTTTTATTTTTCACTCTAACAAAGGGGATAATACCTTTTAATTCTGCCGTCCTGATATAGGACATCGTGCTCTCTACATCAAAAGGACCATGCTCTGAATCAATAATTAAGAAATCAAGACCAGATATTCCTAAGCATTCAACGGCAGTGTTACCACCAATTTCGAAAAACGTTCCAATTACAGGGTTTCCTTCTTTGAGTTTATTAATAATATTATTTCTCATTTAGTCCCTCCTTAGGAAAATGTTATAATTTGTATAACAATATTATAACATTTTTGTATAAAATATTAGCTCATATATTAGCTAAATCATTTTTTTATAATACTCTCAATTTTAGTAGAAATATAATAAGACATTTTTTCATATATTTTTTAAATAACAATATATAATATACTTTGCAAAAACAAAAAAAAGCAGAAATTCTTCTGCTTTTTTTTGTTTGAATATAAAGATTTGTATTAAAATATTTTTACTTTCTTAGAATAAGAGAAAAGATGCATTCTGTTATACATCTCTATATTCTTACTCTAATTCTAGCTACATCTATTTTAGATAGTCTTTCGTCCATCTGGATACTGTGTGCCTTTTACCGCACCAGGTTCTCCTGTAACATAATCATTTTTCATATAGCTGATAACATGGTCAGTTGATAAAACCTTTGCGACAGTGCTACCTGCTATAGTAAGTGCAGCTTCTTGATTAGAGGTTGCTGTAGCAACAGCGTCGCTTACTACAACAACGTCATATCCACGTGAATTACCCGCATATGTAGTAGCAAGAATACATTCATCAGTCCACAGTCCTGAAATCACAATTGTATCAATATCAAGAGCTTTTAATTTTCCATCTAGATATGAACTTCCATCATCATTGAATGTTGAGAACATATCAAGATGCTTTCCATGATAAAACCATCCATTCGATACCTCTTCTTCACTTGGTGCTATCTCAGCGAGTGGCTTTAAACCAGCACTACCTTCAAATACATATACAGCATTCTCTGGGTTTTCTGGACGAAGTCCACGTGGTCCATACCATCTATCCATAGAATTCGAAATACCATCATCAAATTGACGACTCCATGCACTCCAAACAATAGAAACTTCTTCATGAGAAGTCTTAGCTGTACGGAATGTGTCGACAAGCTTAATTAAATTTGGAAGGATTCCTTCTGCATAAGGCCTATATTCTTCCTGACAGTCATCCATTAGCAAAGCAATTCGTCTAGGGCGATCAGATAGTTCCCAAGACGCCCAGAATGAAAGAGGCATGCCATGCGGCCCATCGGGAGTACTACTGAAATTTTCCATAGCTTCCATTGCAAGCCCCATATCTCTGTTTTTATGTGGCTTCTTTAAAGCTTCTTCAAGAGTTAATACGGTATTACCATTATCCATCATTTTCTTATTATTAGTCTTCATCATAACACTCCCTTTTATTATCTAAGTGGTATCGTCGTAAATCATTATATTTAGAATAATCAATACTTTTATATCCATTCCCGTCTGATTACACTAAATATAATACTTCATATAAGAATCATACCATATATTGGGCATGTAAATTGGGTGTTGAAATAGTTTTTGACTATCTTTATTAGATCTAAATTTTTTTGCGTATTAAAAGTTTTCAACATTCATCTTTTTTGATCCAATTTAAATATACGTTTGCTTAGCTAAAAATTAGGGTAAATTAAGTATGAATAAGAAAGGTTAAATAATAACATTATATTGGTAAGTTACTATATTAATCAGGAGGAACTTGATGTCAATTGCTATTGGGGTTTTAGGTGGGTTAGGATTATTTTTATTTGGCATGCAAATGATGGGAGCAGGTTTACAAAAAGCTGCTGGTAAGAAATTAGAGAGAATTATAGAAATATTAACTACAAATCGATTTATGGGAGTTATTGTTGGCGCACTTGTTACAGGTGTAATTCAAAGCTCAAGTGCAACAACCGTTATGGTTGTTGGATTTGTAAATGCTGGTATAATGAAGTTATCGCAAGCTGTTGGCGTTATAATGGGTGCAAATATTGGTACTACTATAACTGGTCAAATCATTTCGCTTTCTATAGACAAAATAGCACCACTATCTATAGGTATTGGTATGATACTTTGGATGACTTCAAAAAAAGATAGTCAAAAAAACTTAGCCGAGATTTTAATTGGCCTTGGTATACTATTTCTGGGTATGGAATTTTTGAAAGATTCTTTAAAGCCACTTAGAGAACTCGAGGCTTTTAGCACGATGATATTAACACTTAGTCATAACCCGATTCTTGGAGTTTTAGTTGGTTTTATTTTAACTTTTGTACTTCAAAGTTCAAGTGCATCTATAGGTATGTTAATCGCACTTGCAGCGCAAGGTGTACTTCCACTTACAGCTGCATTACCTATTCTTTATGGTGATAATATTGGTACTTGTACAACAGCCCTTCTTTCAAGTATAGGAGCTGGAAAAAATGCAAAGCGAGCAGCTATAATTCACTTGGCATTTAATATAATTGGCACACTTTTATTTGTCTTATTACTTACCAATCCAATTATGAGGATCGTTACTTCGTGGGATCCAACAAATGTTGGTCGACAAATAGCAAATGCTCATACAATATTTAATTTATCAAATGTTGTTATTCAGTTCCCATTTGCATTTATACTTGTTAAAATTGCTATGTGGCTTGTTCCTGAGAAAGAAGATGAAGCACCTGCTAAATTAACTAGATTTATTGATGATCGTATTTTAGAAACACCAACTATAGCTATGAAGAGTGTTATTAAGGAAACTCTTAATATGGGCAATATAGCTAAAAATAGTCTTATAAG
>JBARWW010000073.1:0-6086 GCA_049647005.1 Acidaminobacteraceae bacterium
AAACGTCACAATTAATGGGACAGCCACTTGATGAGAAATTAATGGCAATTGCTCAAGAAAAGCTTGATAAGTTAAACGAAACACCAGAAGCACTTGAGTATTTTCAAGCAGAGATGGATTTAAATAAAATTTTTAAAGAAGTATCTCAAATTATTGGAGAAGCAATGACTTTACTTAGTTAATTTCATTTCTTAAATAAATAACAAAACAATTTAAAATTTTGATATAATAAGCTCAGGTCTAGTACCTGAGTTTATTAATGTCTATATAGAGGTGAATTATGAAAAAATTAATTTCAATGACTTTATTATTTATGATCGTTTTAGTTTTTACTGCATGCAATCCAATTGAAGCAATGAATGAACCTGTCGATTCAAGTAGTAGTGAGTTACTTTTAGTAACTATACCAAAGGGAGCTTCAACAACTAAAATTGCATCTATTCTTAAGACGAATAATCTTATTAAGAATGAGAGAACTTTTAAGATGTTATCTAAAAATTTAGATGCTGATGGCAAGATGAAAGCTGGCGATTATAAGTTTTCAAGAAATTTATCTTCTGAAGAAATTATAGTTAAATTGGTTTCTGGTCAAGTATTTATTGAAACAAATACATTTACTATACCAGAAGGTTACAATAACAAACAAATAATAAATTTTTTATTAGAAAAAGATTTAATTGAAAGAGAAGCTTTTGAAAAGCAGCTGAGTGAAGGTGCATTCGATTATAAGTTTATGGAAAATGTTGATAGAACTTATAATCTTGAAGGGTTCTTATTTCCAGATACTTATGTTATAAAAAAAGATGCTTCGGAATACGACATAATAAATGTTATGTTAAAACGATTTAACGATGTATTCTTAGAACAGTACTACGGTAGATTAGAAGAGCTTAATATGGATATAAATAAAATTATTACTCTTGCATCTATTATTGAAAAAGAGACAGTGGTTGACCGTGAAAGAGAGCTTGTATCAAGTGTATTTTACAATAGGCTTGATATTAATATGAAACTTGAATCTTGTGCAACAGTTCAGTACACGATGGACGAGATTAAAGCTGTTTTAAGTTTTGAGGATATTGCAGTTGATAATCCTTATAATACTTACAAATATCCTGGTTTAACTCCAGGACCAATTGCATCTCCTGGCGAAAAGTCAATAGTTGCTGCACTTTACCCAGATGATACAAATTTCTTGTACTTTAGTGTTAGTAATTTAGGTGATGGATCACAGTATTTTAGTAAAACATACAGCGAACACCAACTTGCTATTAAAAAGTCTAAGGAGAATATGTCAAAGTGAAAGAACAAATAGAAAGTAAAATAGTTGATAAACATGTTGAAAAATATGTTAGATCTCTAATTCCGGTAAGAGAAGAGTACTACACAACTCTTGAACAATATGCTAGATTAAACAATGTTCCAATTATACAACCAGAAGTTGCAAAATTTATAGAAGTTCTTATAAAAACATCTGGAACAAAAAGTATACTAGAAATTGGAACTGCAATAGGGTATTCAGCTTCACTTTTTGCTGATGCAATGGGGGCAAACTCTAGACTCGTAACTATAGAACTTAGAGAAAACTCATATGAAATTGCAAAAACAAACATTGCCAAACGTAAATTTGAGACTGATTTTGAGTTTTTACTTGGTGATGGTCGTGATCTTTTAGAAACAATTGATGAAAAATTTGATATGATATTTATTGACGCTGCAAAAGGACACTACCAAGTTTTTTATGACCTATGTATTGATAAGTTAAAAAAAGGTGGAATAATTGTATCTGATAATGTATTATATAAAGGTATGATTGCTACTGATGAGTACGTTGTACGAAGACAGAAGACGATTGTTAAAAGGATGAGAGATTACTTGACGTTTATAAGTGACCATCCCAATCTAACGACTTCAGTAATTCCATTTGGAGATGGAGTAGCTATTAGTTATAATAATGGAGGCAAATAATGGATAAAATAGAGTTATTGGCACCCGCTGGTGACCTACAAAAATTAAAATTTGCAATAATGTATGGTGCAGATGCAGTATATATTGGTGGTCAGATTTTTGGACTTCGCGCTAGTGCAAAAAACTTCTCGCTTGAAGATATGAAGTTAGGAATCGAGTTCGCTCATGAAAGAGGAAAAAGAGTGTTTTTAGTTTTAAACATAATTCCCCATAATAAAGATTTGAAATTACTTGAGGAGTATCTAACTAACGTTCGCGACATTGGTCTTGACGCTGTTATACTTTCAGATCCAGGTACTTTTTTGTTTGTTAAAGAGCATTTGCCTCAGATGGAAATACATCTTAGTACACAAGCTAATAATACAAACTTTATGAGTGCAAGATTTTGGCATCAGCAAGGTATAAAAAGAGTCATTTTAGCACGCGAGTTATCTTTTGATGAGATGGCTGAAATGGTAGAAAACTCACCAGAGGATTTAGAATATGAAGCATTTATTCATGGCGCTATGTGTATATCTTATTCTGGAAGATGCTTACTAAGCAATTATATGGCAGATAGAGATGCCAATAGAGGAGCTTGTTCACATCCTTGTAGATGGAAGTATTTCTTAGTAGAACAAACAAGACCAAATGAGTACTACCCAGTTGTAGAAGATGATGATGGAACTTTCTTCTTTAACTCTAAAGACTTATGTATGATAGAATACATTCCAGAGCTTATCAATTCAGGATTATCAAGCCTTAAAATTGAAGGGCGCATGAAGAGTGTTTATTATGTTGCAAATATTGTAAGAGCTTATAGAGAAGCGATTGATCTTTACTACAGAGATCCAGAAAAATTTGAGTATAATCCCCAGTGGTTAGCGGATATTAAAAAAGCTTCACACAGAGAGTTTACATCAGGATTTTATATAAAGAAACCTGATAAAAATGATCAATTGTATGCTAGTAGCTCATACGTACGTGAGTTTGACTTCACTGGTATAATATTAGATTATGACCCGCAAACAAAACTAGCTACAATAGAACAAAGAAACAGATTATTTTTAGGTGATGAAGTTGAAGTTATGGGTCCGGATTATTTTGAGCATAAATTTAAGATAACTAAGATGTATGATAACAATATGAATCCTATAGATGTGGCTCCTCATGCACAACAAATAATCAAAATCAAAATAGACGCACCAGTACAGGAGTACTTTATCATAAGGAAAGAAAGAGAGGTTGGTATAATTGTCTAGACCAATACTTCTAGGTATTTGTGGAGGAACAGGATCAGGAAAGAGTACAGTTGCGAAATCAATATTTGAGTCGCTTCCAAAAACAAACATAGCGATAATTGAACAAGATGCTTATTATAGGGATCAAAGTGATTTATCGTATGAAGAGAGAATTAAAACAAACTATGATCATCCATTAGCTTTTGATACTGATTTATTAATAGAACACTTAAAAACTCTTCTCAATAATGAGTCTATTGAAAAGCCTGAGTATAACTTTTCAGCTCATAATAGAGAAATTGAAACTACAACGATTGAGCCAAGAGATATTATAATTCTTGAAGGAATTATGATTCTTGAAGATGAAAGGCTAAGAGATTTAATGGATATAAAGATCTTCGTTGATACTGACGCTGATATTCGTGTGATTAGAAGAATAACTAGAGATATTAATGAGAGAGGTAGAACTCTTGATTCAGTTATAAAGCAGTATACAAAAACAGTAAAACCCGCACATGAACAATTTGTAGAACCAACAAAAAAATATGCCGATATTATCATTCCAGAAGGTGGATATAATAAAGTAGCTATTGATATTATGACTTCGAAAGTTCAGTCAATAATATATCAAAAGTATAACAAGTAATCTGTAACATGAAATTATATTTATACTTTAATTCAAAAATTACTAAAGGCATCTAAATAAGATGCCTTTTTTTATGCCATTCTTAAATTTTATTCGCCAACACGATTTTCTAGTAAGTAGTATAAACTCTTAACCCCAATCCACCACCTATCGTCCTCAGCATATGATGAGTTAATCCAGAGGAAGGGATCAAGACCTTTTGGTCTGTTTTGAAGCCTAAGTATAATTGTGTTAGCTGCGATTTGAGTCGAATCGTTTATATTAGTATTGTAGTCTAACCAGCTTGTGTAAACATTAAAAGGATTGTTTATTATTAATTCGCTATGAGGGTTGTCCTTATTTACAAAACCTTGTTCCTGTCCAACTATTGCAAATAGAAGAAGAGGATTAAGATTACTTTCTTTAGCAACATCCATTATAGTTTTATATCGATTGTCTTCAGCAAGAAGTGAGTTGCGATTGTTTAAGTATATAAGTAGTTTTTCAGAATTTATTTCGCGATATTCAAAATACTTTGGTATACCGAATGATTCTGCAACATAATCTTCATCAATTATATCTGTAATTATATTTAGATATTTCACTTTATCAATTTCTACTATTGAAGAAAGAGAATAAAAGTCGAGTTCGTAAGAAGAATAAGAGGCTTTTTTTATGGTGTTAAAAGCAAATATTGAAAATAAAATTATAAGAGCTGAAATTGATATTGCCTTTATATTTATTAATTTAAACTTTGATCTAATAAAAGGCAAAAATTCAAAATCAAAGTTAATTAATTTAGGCAAATTTAAATTCTTTATTTTTGTCAAAAATAATTTTGATTGATTTTTTATTAAAGTACTATTATGTAAATCGTTCTTTGCAAGAGAGGTATCAGAATTCATTATTTTCTCTTTAAGTCTGTATCTTATGTGTGGATCATAAAAATCGATATTGGTTGACTTAGCAAACCAGTTTTCAAGCGTTGTAAGTTCCGCACTTGTACCAATTAAGAGTATTTCATCGAGGGCTTTACCAAGAGAAATACGACTTACATATCCACTTACAAATTCAAATATGAGTTTTTTCTTAACCTTAACCTTTAAACTATAGCAAAGACCATCAAGATTTTTATCAACTAACTTATTAAGTTCATTACTAAACATGGTAAGCTTGTCATTCTTAGAAGCAAAGGCATACTCAGAGTTTACGTATAATCGTATTTTAGTCATATCAGATTGATCTAAAATAGCTATATTGTATAAATCTATTAAATTTTCATCCATAAATTCTTGTATACTAAAAATATAAATTTAGTATAACTCTCCTTTCACTTTCTATTTTTATTTATTCTTATAAAAATATTCTTAAGAATCTGTTAAATTGATAACTCCTTAGATAATTAATTGTCGAATACTACATATATACAACATTATAATGTATTTCACTCAATAAAATCAAAATAATTTAAAAATAAAGGTAAATTTATATGTTATAATGACTGAAAACATTAAAAATAAACGATTAGGAGACTATTATGATTAATGGAAAAACAAATATATATGCACTTATAGGAAATCCAGTTTCACACACATTCTCACCAATTATGCATAATAAGCTTTTTGAAAATTACAAGTTAAACTCTTTATATTGCGCCTTCCAAGTCGAAGAAGATAAGCTAAGCATGGCTTTATCAGGTGTAAAAAGCCTTGGTATAAAGGGTTTAAACGTCACTATACCTCATAAGGAAAGCATAATGAAGTATTTAGATAACATAAGTGATGAAGCAAAAGCAATAGGAGCTGTAAATACTGTTAAAAATATAAATGGCCTTACCTATGGTTATAATACAGATGTTTATGGATTTATGAAATCTTTAAATGAAAATAATATAGAATACATAAATAAAAAAATCGCTATACTTGGCTTTGGTGGCTCAGCTAAAGCTGTAGTATACGGTTTAATTAGTGGGGGAATAAAAGAACTTACAATATATGTTAGAAATGAAATAAAAGCTCGAGAATTGTCTAAAAATATGGAAATTTTGAGTGAAATACAGTATAATATAAAGAGCATAAACAATTGTGAAGTGGATCTTGGAGAAGTTGATCTTATAATAAATGCAACACCACTTGGTATGGGTAATTTAAATGATAAATCACCTATAGATTTTAGAAAATCTAATTTCAAACAAGGGCTTGCTGTTGTTGACCTTATCTACAATCCCATGGAGACCGTTTTGATAAAAGATGCAAGGGAGCTAGGATATAGGG
>JBARWW010000074.1:0-2923 GCA_049647005.1 Acidaminobacteraceae bacterium
GCTAAAGCTTTAACAATTGATGGTGATTTATTTAAAGTTATTGTTGCTATGCCACTTTGGAATGAATAATTTCATATAAAAAAAGGCTCAAAAGTATAATATAAAATACTTTTGAGCCTTTCAATGCAACATTTAAAATAGATAATAAGACTTCAATTTTTTATTTGCGCTTGTAAATATCTATATTTATATAAACTAAGTACTACTCAAATAAATCGCGTATATCCTCTTCATTCATTTGAGTTATCATCGTTTCACCCGGCTCTATTACCCTCTCTATAATCTTCCTTTTTTTTTCTTGAAGATCATAAATTTTTTCTTCTATAGTTCCTCTAGTTACTAATTTCATAACATGTACAGTCTTCTCTTGACCGATTCTATATGCTCTATCGGTAGCTTGATCTTCTACTGCTGGATTCCACCAAGGATCAAAGTGAATAACAGTATCTGCACCGGTAAGATTAAGGCCTACCCCTCCAGCTTTAAGTGAAATTAAGAATATATTATGTTCTCCACCGTTAAATTCATCAACCATTTCATTTCGTCTAATGGCTTTAGTTGAACCATCAATTGAAAAGTATGTTAGTTTTTTTCTCTCAAGCATGATTTTTATCTTTGCAAGCATAGAAGTAAACTGAGAGAATATAAGCACTCTATGTCCACCTTCCATTAATTCATCAAGTAATTCTTCTAATAAGTCTAGCTTAGAACTAGATCCAGTATAATTTTCAAGGAATAAACTTGGATCACAACAAATCTGCCTTAATCTAGTTAACGCTGCAAGAACTTTCATTCTACTTTTATTGAATCCTTCTGCTTTATATGACTCCTCTAAATCACCCTTAACTTTATCAAGGTAAGCCATATATACAAGTTTCTGATCTTCATTTAGATCAACAACAACTTGATTCTCGATTTTATCAGGAAGTTCTTTTAATACATCTTTTTTTAGTCTACGCATAATAAACGGACTTATCATCTTTTTAAGTACTTTTAACGTTTCCATATCTCCTTCTTTTACTGGCTTCTCATAAGTCTTTTTAAACTTACCTAAACTTTGCATATATCCTGGCATTATAAAATCGAATATAGACCAAAGTTCTAACACTGAATTTTCAATTGGCGTACCCGTAAGTGCAAACTTGTTGCTTGCATTAACCGATTTTATAGCCTTTGAAGTTTTTGAAAGAGGATTTTTTATGTGCTGCGCTTCATCTATTATCATAAGATCTATGTTTATACCATTATACAAATCCATGTCATTTCTAACTAGTGCATATGATGTTATAACTATATTGTATTCATCTATATGTTCTAATTTTTCTTCTCTTAATTTTCTTGGACCATCTATAACTAATACTCTAAGTTCTGGTAAAAACTTTTTAACTTCATTTAACCAGTTATATACTAGAGATGTTGGAGTGACTATTAGTGACTTTCTATTATAATCATCTTCTAGCTGTGACTTTATAAACGATAAAACCTGAAGTGTTTTTCCAAGACCCATATCATCAGCGAGTATACCACCAAAGTTATATTTTGATAGTGTTTTAAGCCAGTTATATCCGGTTACCTGATATGGTCTTAGTATTTCCTTAACTTCATCTGGAATTTCATAAACCTCATCCTCAGGCGATTTCACTCTAAGTATGAGCTCTTTAAATAAAAGATTTCTCTTAAAATGTTCTAATGTGAAATCTTCTATTACATCATTAAGATAGAATGCTCTATTATTTGGTATCATAATCTTGCCATTCTCAAAATCTTTACCTTCAATTAATAAATCATCCATAACCTTTGAAAATTTAGACAATACATCACCATCAAGTGTAAGAAATGATCCATTATTTAATCTATAGTAGTTTTTCTTTTCTTTAAGTGCAGAAAGAATCTCTGGAATTTCCGATGTATCAATTCCATCAACAGAAAACTTAAATGCAAAGAAATTCATCGATTCATCTAGTGATGAACTAATTGATATTGAAGAATGATTCTTAATATCAATTTTATCAAATCCTTCTGAATAATAAATTGATATCATACTCTTAAGTTTTGGAAGTCCATATTTGAAAAATTGATAAACCTCGTATTCATCTTCTATATGATATCCATGCTTTGAAACCCTTAGTTCTGAGTTTTCAAGAATAGACATAAGACTATTTTCAAATTTCATATCGCGTAAAACTATAAGATCTTTTGCTTTATCCGTTTCAAGACCATTAAATGCATCATATACATAATCTCCATACACGTACTTTAAGTTTACGCGTATACCGTCGCCATCTACGTCAAGATATAACTTTGCATCACATTTTTTTAGATACAACTTATTTTCAACGTCTTTAGAAATACTTACCTCACAAGTTTTTTTAAGTGTTGGATAAAGATATGACATAAACATATCAAGTGAATTTTTTTCAATAGATATGCTCATAGCATCCCTATCTACCGCTTTAAATAATGGAAGAAGGTCTTCCCTTTGCTCACTTGTAATATAATATATCTCGCCATCTTTATATAAGACATAATAATCATCAGTCATTGGTATAACTTTATCTAAAGATTCTAGTGACAATTCAAGTTTTTTGTTTTTTTCAAGTACTTCGAAAGGAAGCGATATATTTCCCACAACAATTTTTGCCCTAGTTATATTTCCATTTATATTAAAATCTATTTCATCACCATCTAAGAGTTCAAGTATTGACTTAAGATCTCTATTAGTAAGTGAAACTTCTTTTCCTTTTATCATTGTCGATTTATTGTTTGAAAAAACTCCAAGACTATAGTATCTTTGATCATCTACTATGTTTTTTATAATATTTATAATATTTTCATCTTTGATCAAGAAATTGTGACCATAAGGATCAAATGTAAATTTTTTACCAAATTCATATTCTTTTTTTTCTTCATAAGCTGCAAAAAA
>JBARWW010000075.1:0-5400 GCA_049647005.1 Acidaminobacteraceae bacterium
GTTTAAGATAGTAAATATATAAGATTTCATAAGAAAAGCCCAAACCTTTTTAATTTAAACGGTTTGGGCTTTTCTTATGAAATCTAGATAAATAAAGAAGTCGATAGGCATATAATGTAAAACAGAAGCTTAGTTATGCAAAATGACTTCAAAACATAATGCTAAATAAGTGATATATAGAGTAAACTATCTATAGAAGCGAAACTGCCAAGGAGATAAAAATATGAGTAAAAATAGATTTAAAAAAGTAGCATCTTTATTTGTAGTCTTATGTATAATTTCAAGTATGTCTATTGGTATGGCATTTGCTACGTCAACATCAGACCTATCAAACCATTGGGCTAAGACAACTATAGAAAGTTGGATGGATCAAGGTCTTACTAGCGGATATCCAGATGGAAGTTTCAAACCGGATAATAATATTACTAGAGCAGAGTTTATGACTCTGGTAAATAAGGCTTTTGGATATACTAAAACAGCCAAAATAACTTATCCAGATGTTGAGGCGAGCAAATGGTATTACAATTCTGTTACAGTCGCAAAAGCTGCAGGATACATAAGTGGATACCCTGATGGAACAATGAAACCTCAAGACCCAATCAGTCGTGAGGAAGCTGCAGCCATTATCACTAGAATCAAATCTCTTGTGGCAAATGATGAAGCAGCCAATATTTTCACAGATTACGATAAATTGACTTGGAGTAAAGGCGCCGTTGGTGCTATTACTGATGCGAATATCATGAATGGATATTCAAATCTTAGTTTTGGCCCACAAAAGTTGATTAAACGTGGTGAGTGTGTTGTATCTTTAGACAGAGCAAGCAAGTTTATAGGACCATCAGAGCTAGTGCCATCAGATGTTGCAACAATAAATAGTGTTGAAGTGGTAAAGGGTAGCACCGATGCTCAAAGAATAAAGATAAGTAGTGATAAAGTATTAAAGTTTGAAACTTCATTTTTACCTACTTCAAATAAATTAGTTATAGATATCATAGAATCTAAACTCACTACAAGCAAAGGTGATAAGCCAACTGAAATAATAGTAAACGATGTTAATTTTAATAACGTATCATATTCTCAATATAAAAATAGTCCATATACAACAAGAATAGTTGTTACTATGACTGATAAATATGATTATAATATTGTTACATCTAATGATGGCAAAATTTCTTATATAACACTTAATGAACACCAAGTTAAAGACATATATATAGATGATATTGATGGAAAAAAAGCAATAGTAATCGATAATATTAGCAATGTAAAATACAATATTATGAAACTAAACTCTCCTGAAAGAATAGTTATTGATCTTATGGATTCAGCTTTTTTAGGAAATACGACCTATGACTTACAACTAGGATTTATAAAAGGAATACGAGCTTCACAATTCACAGAATCAACAAATTATAATTCAAGTGATAGGATTGCTAGAATAGTACTTGATGTAATTGATGGTGTAAGTAATCCTAATATTATAATTGATAATGATAAAGATAGACTAATAATATTTCTAGAAAAAATTGTAGCTAAGCCTATTCTAAAACCTTCTGATCGGACAATAGTGATTGATCCAGGACATGGTGGGAGTGATCCAGGCGCAATTAGTCCAAATGGAACTAAGGAAAAAGATGTAAATCTTAATCTTGCTTTGAAAAGTGAAAGTTACCTCAAATCATTAGACTATAATGTTGTAATGACAAGAAATACTGATATCTATGTGAATTTATATGAAAGAGCAGAAATTGCCAACAGAGAAAATGCGGATATGTTTATTAGTATTCATCATAATTCTTATTCTGATAGATCTATTTATGGTTTAGAAATATTATATTGTCCAATATATAATGGAATAGCAAAAACTGAAGATCAATATCCATTAGCCAAAGTACTAAATGAAACAATCATAGATAATACTGGTGCTAACGATAGAGGGATAAAACAGAGACCAAACCTAGTTGTTATTAGAGAAACTAATATGGTATCAGTACTACTCGAAATTGGATATCTATCCAATTCAGAAGAAGAAGCTCAAATACTTAGTGACGAATACCAAAATAAAGTTGTTCAAGGTATAGTCGATGGAATACAAAAATATTTTGAATTGTATTAAATAGATAAGAGTACTATTTAGATTTTTATATTTTAAAAAATCAAAATTAGTAGAAGAGTTCAAATGTATGGACTTCTGATTCGCCTTATCTTATAGCACGAGCAGATCCTTTTGATACTTATATATGGACTAAGGCAATGACAAAAGAAGAAATAGATGAAACTTTGAAAGCAAAAGGCTATTTAGATGCAAATTTAGAGTTCTTTGATAGTATTGACACAAATAATATGATTTTTTTCGAAAGTGGAAGAATATCATATATGGAATTTTCATATTTAAACGATAAGGGTGATTTATTAAATAAATCAATTACAAAAGATTTAGCAAGAACATTCTTAGGATTCAAAAGCTCAATGTATACTGTTGAATTTGACTCAAATACTGGCATATATACTTTTAATGGAAAAGGTTATGGTCATGGCATAGGCATGAGTCAAATGGGTTCCAATGCTAGGGCAAATTCAGGTCAGGATTATGTTGATATACTTAAATTTTATTATGATGGTATTCAATTACAAAATATATTACCGAAATTGCTTAATTATGAAACAAGAGTTCAGTATATCAATGGTTACCTAAGTGGAGAGTTTAAACCTTCTGGAAATATTACTAGGGCTGAGGCTTCAACACTCTTTTATAACCTTTTAAAAGAGACTACTATAGAAAAGGAAATCTCTTTTAGCGATTTAAATCCAAATGAATGGTATTACAATAGTATGATTACACTATCATCAAAGAATATGATATCAGGATATCCTGATGGCACTATTAAGGCAACAAAAGCAATAACAAGGGCAGAATTTATCACATTAGTATCTAGATTTACAGAACTTACCAGTGGCCAAAGAAGTTTCACAGATTTATCTTCATCGCACTGGGCATACAAATATATTGTTTCAGCAGCAGAGAAGGGGTGGCTTGTTGGCTATCCAGATGGAAGCTTCAAAGCAAATGATAATATAACAAGAGCTGAAGCTGTCAAGATAATAAATTCAATGCTTGGAAGAATACCAAATAAAGAAGAATTGGATAATACAACAGGTTTAAAATACTTTACAGACGTTTCTAGATCACATTGGGCTTATTATCAAATAATTGAAGCGGCAAATAGTTTCTTGTCTGAGTAACTTAAAACTTTTTGCTCACTATACAATTTTTGCCGCTCGCTTTTGCGATATACAAGGCCTCATCTGCAAGATAGAAAGCTTTTTGATAATCCATTTGTCCTCTTTGAACAGTGGTATATCCGAAAGAACATGTCACAAATTTGGAAACTTTTGATTGCTTATTTTCAATTTTTAATGCTTCAATGGATTTTTTTGTTTTATCCAAAGTTAATTGAACATCTTTAGCAGATAGATATGGCATTATAGCAACAAATTCATCTCCACCATATCTAAAGAGTAGATTACCATCAATATTTAAATCGATTTTTAAAGTATCTACAATTTTAACGATACATCTATCGCCTTCAATATGACCGTAAGTGTCGTTGTATTCTTTAAAATGATCAATATCAATCATCACTACAGAAATAATGTTGTTATCCTCCTTGCCTGCTTTAAACAAATCCACGACTATTTCAGATAAAATATGACGATTGCTGATACCAGTCAAGGCATCCGTTTTTGATAAAGATTCCAATTGTTCATTTACTAGTTTTAATGATTTAGCATCTGACCAGTTCTTCATTGCTATAGCAATAAAAGATGCTAACATCTTAATGACTTCTAAATTAGATTCACTGTAAGTATAACTTTCAGTTGATTGAATGTTAATAACCCCATAAACTTTATCTTTATAAATAATAGGGCACAGTATCATTGAATCCATAGCATGACCATATACAAAAGTATCTATTTCTTCTTTATATTTCTTTAATTCATCAACAGTTAAAGCGTCGTTTAATATAATTTCTTTTTTATTTCTTACAGCCCATGCGCTAAAACTATTTTTATTGTCACGATCAACCACGAAACTATCTATACGTTCATTATTTTCAAGTACCCAATTATATAATATAGAACTATCATCAACTTTTGCAAGTGCCAAAGAGTTGAATTTCATAATTTTATCAATATGAGCGTGTAAAGATATTAACACGTCGTCAAGTTTTTCGGCAGCGATGATATCTTTACCAATATCTGCAATCGATTTGGTATGTGTGTAGAGTAATTCGTAATCATTTGCTTTCTTTTCTGTTTCAAAAAATCTTACTTTCGATTTGAAATGTTCCAATCGAATTTGACGTTGTATTTCTTCGTCATGTTTCATAAAGGCTCTATATAATTTGTAGTATTTATATGCATTTTCGTCTTGGTTTAGACCTTCATAATTCTTTATCATTAATTCATAATCACTTTTTATCAATTCCTTTAAAGCTTCTAATTGTTTTATTGATTGCTCAAATTTACCCCACTCAGATAAACAGTCAGCTATAAACCTTAAATTTTCCTCAATATAGTCAAATACTTTGTTCTGAGAGTGTTCATCACAACTCAAATATTGCTTATGTGCTTTATCAAAATATTCTAATGCTAATTCATATTCTTTTTGATATTGGGCAGCAAGACCTAACAAACTATTTCCATATGCTAATGTAAATTTATCACCTAATTTAAGAGCCAGATTTATACATTTCTTAGCGCTTATTTTACTTTCTTCTATATTGCCCATTTTTAACTCTGCTTCTGAGAGATTAGTATAAACCGTGTTTAATAGGAGCTCTTCAAGTTTGCTTCTCTCATTTGAGTTCTTAAGCATATCTATAGCTTGGTTTAAATAAATCTGTGCTTCACTATAATCGCCTACATACAAATAAATATCGGCAATATTATTGTAAGCGCGAGCACTTGCTCCATACTTTTGTGAGTTCAAGTAATGCTTCAACGCCTCTTCATACATTCCTATACTTCTGGTAATAACACCCATAAACATAGACGTTTCTTGTATAATAAAAATGTCATTATGAATATATCCATGATCTAATGCACTCTTACATAAACTTAGAGCCTCTTCTGATTTACCTATAAGACGAGAGATAATTCCTCTACGAAATAAATCATAAGCTGGATTAAAAGATTTTACGTCTTCAGAAATACTTTCCAACTCTTCGAATGCAATTGTACGATCGAAATACAAAACTCTTGCATTCTTTTCAAGTATAGATTTAACTTTTACTTCATTCATCAAAATCATCCTTTTATAAATTCTTAGATCCCTATGTATAATCAGCGACTTTATTTATATATTTTATCATAAAAATGAATTTTTACGTATAAATT
>JBARWW010000076.1:0-7609 GCA_049647005.1 Acidaminobacteraceae bacterium
ATCTACACCAGTATGTAATTTTTTGCTTTTATAAACTGGATGAATTCTATACCCAAATGGAGAAGATAATCTAGTATTACCTGGAAGTGGCCATGTCATCTTACCACCAACGTATGTAACCATTAGATTTAAACTTTTAATTATATCTGTAAGTTTATTTGCATCTTCTAAAAGTCCATCTTCAATCTCCTCTAATGCTTTTAAATCTTGTATAATCTCACTTTTCTTGCCATTTAGACTTACTAAACTCGAGTTTAATTGAGTCTGTTTATCAACAACTTTTGATGATAAACCTACTAGGCTTGCCTTTTCTTCCTCTAACCTCTTTTTATCACTTTCAATTGTTATCTTCTGAACTCTTAATTCTTCAATTAAATCTATATCATGTTTATAAATTTCTTGAACCATATCCATCCTAGTTAAAAAATCTGAAAAGTCGCTTGCACCAAGGAGTACTTCAATGTAACCTACATTTCCTGACTTATACATAGTCCTAAGACGTTTATCTAAAACTTCATTTTTTTGTGTAATCTTACCATTAGTTTCTTGTAGATTTGATGTTATCTCAAGTATTGAGTGCTCTGCATTTGAAATCGAACCATTTAATATTGTAATTTCTGATTCAATTCCTTTTATGTTTTCCTCAATTGAGTTAATGCTATTAACTATTTTGTTTTCACTTTTCTTAGCATTATTTTTTTCACTCTCTAACCTATTTAATTTATCTTTTATTTTTTTGAGTTCTAATTCTTGTTTTTTAAGGTCTTCTTCTGGCCCAGCAAATACTACAGAAGTTGTTGCAAGTAGAAGACACATTATAATTATAAGAACTCTACTCTTTTCAATTTTTTTCATATCATCCACCACCTATACTTCTAAATGTTTCTTCATAGACCAAACACTACCAAGCGCACCAATTCCACTACCTATTATTAAAAATAGTACAAATAAATCAAATACAATAGACTTAACATCAACCACGTATGGTGCTATAAGAACGTAGAATTGACTAGTAAATAGATTAAATGTATATGAGTAAATTATATATATAGCTCCAGTTGCAATTAAAGCACCAAATATACCAAGAAGAGTTCCTTCAAGTAAAAATGGCCATCTTACAAACCAAGATGTAGCTCCTACATATTTCATAATTACAATTTCCCGTCTCCTCGAATTGAGTGCTAACTTAATTGTATTATTTATAATAAATACTGATATTGCTATTAAAATAAATATGATTGCCATACCTACATTTTTAATATAATCAGTAACATTTAGCATTTTTGTAATTATCTCTTGATAATACTTTACTTCCTCAACGCCATCAATTTCTTTAACTTGAGCAACAACATAATTAGCATATCCAATATCGT
Organism: Acidaminobacteraceae bacterium; assembly: GCA_049647005.1. Classification (GTDB taxonomy): domain Bacteria; phylum Bacillota; class Clostridia; order Peptostreptococcales; family Acidaminobacteraceae; genus JBARWW01. The sequence continues at coordinate 1,374 of JBARWW010000076.1, forward strand.
CAAGTGTTATCACAAAGGAGTTAGGAAGTGGATTACTTTCAAGACCATCTAGTAGATATGCATTTTCTCCCCAGTCCTTTTTATACTTTTCTAGTGCATCTTCTTTAGTTTCAAAGGATATTTCTTTAACACCCTCAAGTCTAAATATTTCTTCTCCAATTACATCAACTTGATCTACCTCAACGTCATCTAATAGATAAACTGTGATTGAATCAAACTGATCTTTTGCACCCTGAGCTAAACTATTTATATTTACAATTAGTACAAATATAATTCCTAGTATCATAAGTGTTGCGGCAACAGACGTTGCCGATGCGAATGACATCATTCTATTTCGCCATAAATTCTTACAGCATTCATTGAAGGTGTACCCGACTGTTTTAATCTTCATAGCCGTAACCTCCTTTAAGCTCATCTCTTACTATCTTTCCATTTTCAAGTGCAACAACTCTTTGCTGCATAATATCAACAATTTCTCTATCATGAGTTGCCATAAGTACTGTAGTACCACGGCGATTGATTGCTTTTAGTATCTTCATAATCTCCCAAGAGTTAACTGGGTCAAGGTTTCCTGTGGGCTCATCCGCAATAAGTATTGGTGGATCATTTACAATTGCACGAGCAATTGAAACCCTCTGCTGTTCACCACCAGATAACTCATCTGGATACGCTTTTTGTTTTTCAGCAAGGCCTACAACACTAAGTATCATAGGAACTTGTTTTCTTATCTCTCTTTGACTTGCCTCAGTTATCTCCATAGCAAATGCAACATTTTCATATACTGTTTTATTAGGAAGTAGTCTGAAATCTTGAAACACGACTCCCATCTTCCTTCTAAGATAAGGTATTCTTCTTTTATGTAAATTTGTAACGTCAACTTCATCAACTACAATTGACCCACCACTAACGTTTTCCTCTTTTAATAATAACTTTATAAGTGTTGATTTACCTGCTCCACTTGGTCCTACCAAAAATAGAAATTCTCCCCTTTTAACTTCAAGCGATATTCTATCTAGTGCAGATACACCATTTTTAAATTTTTTAGAAACTATGTTCATCTTTATCATTGAATCACTCCTGCTGAAAATAGAATTTTTTAAGTACATTTAATTATACTATATATTTGTGAATTTTTTGTATATTTTAATGTATACTTATGTTAAAATCATTTAAATTTATTGTATTTTACTTATAAGTCTTAACTTCTATCATTATTCTATACTTTTGCCTGATTTCCTAGTTACAATTAGATTAAATTTGAAAAGGAGAACATTATATGATTAAAAACGAAAAAAAAACTATGCGAAAAGATATGATTTCAAAGAGAAAGTTGTTATCCAAAAATGAAGTAGAAACAAAAAGTTCTGCTATTCTTGAAAACTTAAAAAGTCTTCATCTAATGGAAAATGCCGAACACATTATGATTTATATGGATTTTAGGAACGAAGTTAAAACTTTTGAATTTATAAACTACATGAAATCATTAAACAAGAAAATATATATTCCTAGAGTTAACACTCAAACGAATCAGCTAGATACATATCTAATTGAATCATCAAGCGACCTTATTTTATCCGATTACGGAATTTTAGAGCCTAGTCCTGAAATGAATCCTTCTGATGCAACGATCATTGACCTTATAATATCACCCGGAGTTGCATTCACAAGAAATTGTGATCGTCTTGGTTATGGCGCAGGATTTTATGATAGATTCCTCATTCGTACAAAAGATAATGTGATTACGGCAGCTCTTTCTTTCTCTATGCAGATAGTTGAGTCTCTTCCAGTTGAAGATCACGACCAACGATTAAATTATGTTATTACTGAAGATACTATTTATTCAAAGTAAGAAATTAAATTAATTTTTATTTAGCAAGTTTACTTATGTATTTTTATATGTCAATTAAATTAAATAGACATATAAATAGCCTATTTCAAAGTTTTTCAAACTTCGAAGTAGGCTATTTTAGCGTATAATTTGTGATTTCAATACTTTTTTTAAAACTATTTGATTCGATATTTTAGAGATTACTCTTTAAGAGTCTCTTCTTTGGAATCTTCTTTTTTTATTTTTTCATTCTTTGCAGCGGCTTCTTTCTTTGCATCAACTGCTTTTTTAGCAGCTTTTTTTTGCTCATCAGTAACTCTCTTCAATATAGGTTGAGCAAGTTCTTCAAGCCTTTGATCTACTAGATAATGTACTGAATTTCTAGTATATTTTCCATTTTTATTTAAAGTCCCAGCTTTAGAACCAGTTAAAATTTCAATACCTTCATCAATAGATTTAACTGCGTAAATTGAAAATTTGCCATCTTTTATAGCTTCAATTACTTCTTTATCTAACATAAGGTTTTTAACATTTTGAATAGGAATAATAACTCCTTGATCTCCTGTTATGCCCTTTAACTTACAAACTTTGTAATAACCCTCTATCTTTTCATTTACTCCACCAATTGGTTGTATTTCACCTCGTTGATTAATAGATCCAGTTACAGCTATACCTTGTTTAATTGGGATTCCAGATAAACTTGAAATTATAGCATAAGCTTCTGTACTAGATGCACTATCACCATCTACACCGGAATAAAGCTGTTCGAATACTACTGTTGCAGTAAGTGTAAGTGGTCTATTTTGAGCAAATTTACCGCCAAGATATCCAGTTAAAATCATAACACCTTTATCGTGAATTGCTCCACTTGTTCTAGCTTCTCTTTCAATGTTTACGATACCAGCGCGTCCTTTATAAGTAGCAACTGTTATCTTAGAAGGTTTACCAAACCTATATTGACCAGATCCGGTTACAGCAAGACCATTAATCTCACCAATTTTTTCTCCTTCAACATTAATTAGATAATCTCCACTTTCATACATTTCCATAATTTTTTCTTCATACTTTTGGTTTCTCTTATCTATTTCTTTAAGAGCTTTTTCAACATGCTCTGCCATTACTCTTTCACTTCCTGCAACTCCAGCCCAACTATCTGATTCATAAAGAACATCAACCAAATAGTTTAAGTGTGAGCTAAGTTTACTTTGGTCATCAGCAAGCCTACTTGAATGTTCAATAACTCTAGCAACAGCACAACTATTAAAATGTTTTAGATTATCATCAATTACATGTTTAACAATAAACTTAGATATTTTTTCAATATTGTCATTATTTCTTTCCATTTCAATATCAAAATCAGCCATTATTTTAAATTGTTTTCTGAATTCTTCATCATAGTTATATAACATTTGGTAAGTATAAGCATCACCAATAATTACAACTTTTACATCTAAAGGAATCGATGTTGGCTTAAGCGTTTGAGTTACAAATGAACCAGACTGACTTCCAATTGACTCTATAGTAACCTTTTGATCAAGTAAAGCTCTTTTAAGACCTTTCCAAGCATAAGGCATAGTTAAAATGTCTTTTGCAAGTACAATTAGATATCCTCCGTTAGCTTCATGAAGTGCACCAGGCTTAATTAATGTAAAGTCTGTTTTCATTACACCATACTCATTTTTGTATTCAATGCTACCAAGTAAGTTATAATAAGTAGGATTTGATGCAAATACAATAGGTGCATGTTCTTTTCCCGAGTTATCTACAAATAGATTTAATTTGTATCTATTAAAAAAGTTAACTGATGGCTTTGGAGCTAACATTGCCATTGGGTTTTCTTCATCGATCTCTTCTTCCTCACCCTTGAACTTATCAAGATGCTCAACAATGTCATCAGTAAGATAATCAAGGTATAAAATAACATTTTCATTATCTTTATATTTCTCTCTTATATTAAGTAAATGGAAGCTTACTACCCGTTTACCCATCTGTTCATCTAAATTTCTAATTCTAAGTCTATATTCTTCTTCTGATTTACGAAGTTTATTGAAATATTCAACAGTCTCTATGCTAAGTTTATTAGACTTCTCTCTTAGTTCATCGTATTCTGTGTCACCTATATCTTTGTATTCTTCCTCACTCATTGGCTCACCATCTTTAAGCGGTATGCTAACAAGTCCTCTATCATTTTGTGCAAACTTAAATCCATAGTCTTTACCAATTGTATTAAGTTCTAGAATTATACCTTCAGTTTCTTTTGAATAATCGTGAAGTATAACCGCTTTAGTATTTTCATAGTCCTTTGAAGAAAATACATTTGCTATTTCTTTTTTGAAAAACTCGATCATAAATTCCATACTACGTATAAAATCTTTTCCTTCCCCACTTAGAAGCCCAATAGCAATTGGATTTCTAAAGTTCTTAAAATTATTTACATATAACCAATCATGAGGAGCTTCTTTCTTTTGGGCAACTTCTTTTGTGAGTTGATTTACGTAACTATTTCTTCCTGTACCCCAGCTTCCTGATACATAGATATTGTAGCCACGTTGTCTCATATTAAGACCAAATTTAATTGCATCTACAGCTCTTTCCTGACCAAGTATCCCTTGTATAGGTTCTAATTCATCTGTGCTTTTAAACTTTAAGCATTCTGTATCGCAATGACTGGTTAAATTTTCTAATTTTACTTTGTATTTATTCATATATTTGTTCATAAGCTCACCACCTGTAGGTTATTATTGACTTAAATCTACCAATCTTTCTAGTAGATATCTTAATTATTACCCTATAAAACAAGTAAAACACATTATTACTATTTTTTTTTACTATTTTGTTACTATTAAATGTTTAATGTAATGTATACTCTTAGACACTAAAGAATTTTTTTATCATACAAGATAGTGCTCAGTTTCAAATAATCTTTGCATCTCCACTAATGAAAGTAGGTTAATATGCCATTTACATTTTCACATCCAGACATCATACTAAGTCAACAAAATAATAAATACTTTGATTTGTTTCTCAATCATTTTATTTAGTTTGAATAAAATACTTATTGGTAGAATTGTTATCGGAATTATAAATTCCTCACTTCTAGGATTAACTATAAGCTCAATAAATTATAAAATGAGAGTTCATTCTAATTTATAAAAAAATAGCAAAATATAGATTTTACAATTCTATAAAATCTATATTTTGCTTATTACTTTACTTTTATTCTTCTGTCTTTATAATTGTAATCAAAATTATTCTTCTATAGTAAGAACATCATCTTCGTCTAACTTTGCAATTTCATTATTTACCATATCATTTTTCTTATCATCCATCTCTTTTACTAAAAACTCTGGAAGTTGTAATCCTGCCATTTGAAATAATTCGTTCATTGGTGGAATTGATTTCATCATTCCTGATAAAAAGTTTGCTGTTGCAGGTTGACCGTTTCCACCGCTTCCGCCCATGTTATCCCAAACTGTAACTTTATCAATTTTAAGGTTTTTAACAGCCTCAACTTGGATCTTAACTAAATCTTCTAGTTTATCGGCTATCATAAGCATTGCAGCTTCCTGAGCGTTGCCATTAGTCGAGTCTACTATAGCTTTAAAACCTTCTGCTTGTCTTACAAGTATCTCATTCATACCCTTTGCCTGTGCTTCCATTTTTGCAAATATAGCATCTGCTTCACCGCGAGCAAGTCTTCTTTGTCTCTCTGCGTCAGCTTCTGCATCTATCTCAATTTTTCTTTTTTCAATCTCAGCATTAACAATTACGTCTGCTTCTTTTGTTGCTTTTTCACGATTTGCTCTCTGTTTTTCCGCTTGTTCTTCTGCATGATATGATTCTTCAAGTGCTTTTGCTGCTTGAATTTTTTCGGCTGATATAGCAAGCTTATCTGCAATTGCTTGTTTTTCACGACGATCTGCCTCTGAATTAGCAATTGTGATTCTTGAAAGGTTCTCTCCTTCTACTGCTGTTGCATCTGCTTCAGCAACTTGAACCCTTTCATCTCTTTGAGCATTTGCCTCTCCAATAGCGCCATCTCTATTTTTTTCAGCTACGGTCTTCTTAGCATCATTGATAGCTTTTGCCGCTGCTTCTTTACCAAGTGCATCTATGTATCCAGACTCATCATTTATATCCGTAACGTTTACATTTATAAGTCTAAGTCCAATTTTTTTAAGTTCTCCTTCTACGTTACTTGATACAGCCAAAAGGAATTTATCTCTATCAGTATTTATTTCCTCAATGTCCATAGTTGCAACAACTAGCCTTAACTGACCAAATATAATATCCTTTGATAGTTCTTGAATTTCCGTATTTTGAAGTCCAAGCAATCTTTCTGCTGCATTTTGCATTATGCCTTCTTCTGTTGAGACACCAACTGTAAACCTTGAAGGAACATCAATTC
>JBARWW010000077.1:0-8776 GCA_049647005.1 Acidaminobacteraceae bacterium
CTTTTTCAACGTTTTTAGAATATAAAAGTTTGACGACAAAACTTTTAAAATTAGTGAATTCTCAGATTAAATTAAGATTAGTTTAAGTCAGCATCTCTATAATAGTACTATAAGGAGGTGTTACTAGAATATAAAAACGGTTAAAATTAAAAATTAGCCACTCTAAATATATTACACAAGGAGATGTTAACGTGAAAAATAAAATAGTTATATTGGGATTGATTGGAATATTAACAATGGCAACAACAGTTGGAGTATTTGCATCAGCGAATGATACATCAACTAAAAACATAATTTCATCAAAGATTGAACTAACAAAAGAAAGTGAAAAAACAGAATCCGAAGCTGAGGAAACACTAACTGGCGTAAGCGTTGCTTTGAGTACAGAAGAAGCAAAACAAATCGCACAGAATTCAGCTCAAGGAGCGACATTCGTTAAAATAGAGCTTGAAGATGAAAATGGTGTCATTGTTTATGGCGTAGATCTAATAAAAGATAATCAAGAGCTAGATGTTAAAGTTGATGCTAATACAGGTCAAATTCTGTCAAACGATAAAGATCAAGATGAAGAAACTTCAACAAATTCTGAAGATGGTTCAGATGATCAAGACAACGACCAGGTTCAACATGAGAATGAAAATGAAGATCCTGAAGGATATGAAGATTAATTATATAATTGAGATATATTGAGTGCTCTAAAAGGAGCACTCAATATTTTTTGAATAAAATCAACTGGATGGTATAATGATATGATTGATATGATTTTTGATATTTTAAAACTAGTAAGACCTGAGTATAAAGTAGTGTTCATGTCAGCACTTCCTGTAATTGAACTTAGGGGAGCCATACCTTTGGGATTAGCGATGGGATTGACCACTATTAAGACGTTTAGTTTAGCTTATATAGGGAGTATACTGCCTTTGCCTATATTATTTTTTTGTTTAAGACCTCTTTTTAATAGACTTAAAAGCGTAGCGGTTTTCGCAAATGCAATTGAGAAACTTTCAATTAGGACCTTACGGAAAAGCCAGTTTGTAAAAAAATACGACTGGTTTGGACTGCTTGTTTTTGTAGCCATTCCTGTTCCGGGGACTGGAGTCTGGAGTGGAGTTCTTATAGCAAATTTGTTGGATATTCGATTCAAAAATGCGATGCTTGCAATATTAGTTGGAAACCTAATAGCAGGGGTAATAGTGACACTAATTTCGACAGGATTTATTAGTTTATTTTCATAAAATAGGTAACTAAAAAGGGTTAGTATTGTTGTAGATAGTTTTTTTATCGTGGTTAAAACACACAGAAGAGCTAGTATTTAAAACCTACAAATACTTGATTTATAAACTGGCAGCTCTAATCGCTTTTTCTAGACTCTATTTATTTGTGCACTAGCCAACAGATGTTATTGCTAGGTACTTTGTGTGAATGCTGTGTCTTATGTTTTTTAAAAATGGAATAAAAAAGTAGGTTTAAACAATAGGATATGTGTTTTAAGCCTGAATTTGGGGCGAAAAAGCAGCATGAAAATAACGGTTTTAACCCCAGAAAAAAGACGGAAATATAGATGTTATAAGATTATTTGATATTTGATTCATTTAATCATGATATATATCAGAATAGGGAATGAATGTTGAACATTCAATTTTAAAATATTGGAGATTATATGAGCCAAGTTAAGTCAATTACAACGCGATCAGGCATTCTTTTTATTGGTAAAATCGTTGATGCTTTTTTTATGTTTATATTCAATTTTTTAGCCGCAAAATATATAGGTGCTGAAGTTTATGGAACCTATGTTTATATCAGTACATTGGTGATGTTTTTAGCCATTGCGATAAAACTTGGGATGGACCATGGACTTACTGCAATTATACCTGGAATGAAAGATTCTCAGAAAGAACGGGAACTGGTATCTTTATCTGTTTATCTTTTGCTTGGGATTAGTGTAGTTTTAGGCATTCTAATTTTTGTCAATTCTCAGTTTGTATCGAGGACTCTACTGAATAATATTCATTTGGAATCCGCACTCAAATTATTTTTACCGCTCATCTTTCCTATTGCATTCGTTCAAATGAGTGAGGGGATATTTAGAACGGTAGGTGGTATTAAACATTTCTTCTTTAGTAAGAATATATTAATGCCTTTAACTTTGGTGACTTTTTTTCTTATTCGTGTCTTAATTTTTCAAGACAAGTCTATAGAAACCCTAATCTATTCAAACTATTTTGCATGGACTTTGAATGTACTCTATTTAATAGGTGTATTGATTAACAATAAAATGTTGGTTACGTTAAAATATGAAAATAGATTACTTTATAAACGTCTAATAAGGATGTCGATTCCTTTAATACTAGTTGGACTTATCGAGTTTTTGATGGGTAGAATTGATGCATATATCATTGGATATAAAATGACAGAAACTGATGTAGGTATTTATAGCATCGTTGATAAACTTGCTTATATTGGTAATTTTATGTTTATTACTGGTGGATCTATGATGGCTCCGGTACTTGCGCTTTATTATTCAGATAGAGATTTTATAAACCTAAAACGAACTTATTTTGAAGTGAATAGATGGATTTTAATTATAAATACGGCTGTGTTCGGTGGCCTGATGTTACTTGGTCATGAGGTTCTTTCATTGTTTGGGCCAGAGTTTATTATAGGTGATAAGGTTTTATATGCACTTGCATTTGCTCAATTGATAAATGCTTTTTTTGGCCCTTTAACATTCTTGAATGCGATGGTTGGTCTTGAAAAAATTGAATGGCGAATTGGTTTTATTATGCTTCTAGTCAATGTAATTATGGATATTATAGTAGCTAATACTTTTGGTATTGTTGGTATTGCGTATATAAGTGTTTTAATTTATTCATTAGGAAATCTAATTAGAATGTGGTGGTTCAAAAGGACATTTGGAGTAAGTCTTGTTTCATTAAATGGATTTAAAATTATAGCGATGGGTATTTTGGCATATTTACCAATGGAGTATTTACTCATTCATAATCCATTATCAAGCTTTGTTGCTACATTTTTTGGTTTTGGGAGTGGATTTGTCATGATTTATCTGGTATTAATTTGGCTAGTAATATTGAGTAAACGCGATAAGCATACTATTTTGCAAGTAATATTCAAAAAATAGCCGATTAAGAGATTATGCAATTATAAGGAGGCTCTTGGTCAGCTAAAGAGAGTTGTTAAATGCTTTGTACTCATTATATTGCTGACCATGTTATGAATATTTAGAATCAGAAAAAAATATAATGAACCTGTAAATTTACTATTTGAAGGTGTTGATTTTAGTAGCAAACTTAAGTGCCTAGACGGTGAATTTGATCTTATGATTTCACTTTATTCTAGATTTATAACAGATTCATGTGCAGGTTACTTAAAAAAAGTGAAATACTATTATTAAATAGAAACTGTGATAGAATAGTATTATAATATATTGCCTTCTTCAATTCGAATTAGAATTGAAGAAGTTTTTTTATGTAGAAAAATATTAAATAGAGTAAAAACATCCTAATTAATTGAGTATTTAAAATAAATATAGAAAATTAATTGAGCTAAATTAGTCTAAATATTGTGAAAAAAATTAAGTAATTGTTGGTAAAAAGTATCAAGTACTAATCTATATATTATATTTTTGGTAAAAAAGATCAACTAAGTATATAATTAATTTTTTATACTTTAATTTAAATGAAATTTTGTAGGAAAAAACTTTAGTAGTAGCAATTAACTTAGAAGTATTATGCGAATATTTCGACAAATGAATATATTGGCATAATAATTGCTTCTAATTAGACTAGGAGGATCATATGGAAAACTTATTTATAGAGAAATTGGCAATAAATCCAATTATTGCGGCGGTAAATGATTTAAGTTTATTGGATGAAGCTATTGAATCCAGTGTTGAAGTGATTTTTCTTTTAACAGGAACAATCTTTGAGCTAAAATCCATAGTTGATCGAATCAAATCCAGCGACAAAATGCTATTTATTCATTTTGACCTGATGGAAGGTTTTTCAAAAGATCTGATGGGTTTAAACTACTTACTAGATAATGTTAAGCCAGATGGTATTATTTCAACTAAGAATCATTTGGTAAAACACGCTAAGAAAAGAGGCTTTTTCTCTATTCAAAGACTATTTCTATTAGATTCTCTCAACTTACAGTCTGGGATACATTCTATTGGATCGAACAATCCGGATGCGGTCGAGATACTTCCAGGTGTAATGCCAAAAGTTACGAAAATGATTGTGGGACAAACTCAAAAGCCCATTATAACAGGTGGGTTAATTATGGACAAGGAGGATGTGATAATAAGCTTAAATGCAGGAGCGACAGGAATTTCAAGCAGTTGTAAAGCGATTTGGAATATGTAATTTAAGATAAAATATTGGGGGGAGTATTTGTGATAAGAAAAGATAATTTGAAAGGTGAATTGATAGCTGAATTTATAGGTTCATTTATATTGATTTTCATTGGTGCAGGTTCAGTTGCTGCTATGGTACTTAACGGACAAAGTTATAATATGTGGGATATTGGCTTGATTTGGGGTGCGGCAGTTACTATGGCAATTTACATTACTGGGGCGGTTTCAGGAACTCATATCAATCCAGCGGTAACTATTGGTCTTGCAGTATTTAGAGGATTTTCGTGGAAGAAAGTACCATCTTATATAGCTATTCAAGTAGCAGGTTGTTTCACAGGTGCATTTGCTGTGTATGGACTGTTTAAAAATGGCTTCTTGCAATTTGAAGCTGCAAATAACATAGTGCGAGGTACTGTGGGAAGTACGGCTACATCAGGGATTTTTACGACTTATCCAACAGCGTATTTAAATAATATGGAAGCTCTATTAGTAGAAATTTGCATTACAGCATTATTATTTATGGTAATTTTAGGTTTAGGTGATGAGAAAAATACAAATGCTCCTCAAGGTAAATATGCACCATTTGCTCCTATTTTAGTTGGTTTAACAATTGCAATTATTGGTGCATCTTTCGGTCCTCTTACAGGATTTGCAATGAACCCTGCCAGAGACTTTGGACCTAAATTATTTGCTTATTTTGCAGGATGGGGAAGTGCGGCACTTCCAGCTCCAAACAATTACTTCTGGGTTCCAATAGTTGGACCGATACTAGGAGCAATTGCAGGTGGATTTATTTATGACTACGGTATTAGCAAATACATTGTTACATCAAATTCTGAAACTATAGAAAATGAAAATGAAAAAACTGCTTAAAAAACTATATTGAGGGGGACTGAACATGGAAAAAAAGTATATTTTGTCATTAGACCAAGGAACAACAAGCTCTAGAGCTATTTTATTTAATAAGGCTGGTAACATAGTCAAAGTCGCTCAAAAAGAATTTACTCAATTTTACCCGAAAGCAGGATGGGTTGAGCATGATCCTATGGAAATATGGGGAACACAATCAGGTGTTGCAAGAGAAGTTCTTGAAACGGCAGGAATTTCTCCTTTAGAAATTGCAGCTATTGGTATTACAAACCAAAGAGAAACTACAGTGGTTTGGGAGAAAAGTACTGGTAAACCTATTTATAACGCTATTGTTTGGCAATGTAGAAGAACAGCTAGCATCTGTGATGACTTAAAAAATAAAGGATTTGAAGAATACATAAAAGCGACTACGGGTTTAGTGGTTGATGCCTACTTCTCAGGCACTAAAATTAAATGGATTTTGGATAATGTTGAAGGAGCTAGAGAAAAAGCAGAAAAAGGTGAATTACTATTTGGGAATATTGATACTTGGTTAATCTGGAATTTAACTCGTGGAAAAGTTCATGTAACGGATTATACAAATGCTTCAAGAACAATGCTATTTAATATAAAAGACCTTAAATGGGATGAAAAGATTTTAAAAGAGCTTGATATACCTATGTCTATGCTTCCAGTTGCTAAACAATCATCTGAAGTTTATGGCCTAACTGACATAAATACTTTTGGCGGTGCTGAAATTCCAATTTCAGGTATTGCAGGTGATCAACAAGCGGCTCTATTTGGGCAAGCCTGTTTTAAAAAAGGTATGGCAAAGAACACATATGGGACAGGATGTTTCATGCTTATGAATACTGGTGATCAGTTAGTTCCTTCTAAAAATGGCCTTTTAACAACTATTGCATGGGGTATTGACGGCAAAGTAGAATATGCACTTGAAGGATCAATATTCATGGGTGGAGCTTCTGTTCAGTGGCTTAGAGATGAAATGAAAATGATATCTGATGCAGCAGATAGCGAATATTACGCTAAAAAAGTTGATGATACAAATGGTGTATATATGGTACCTGCTTTTGCCGGACTTGGTGCACCATATTGGGACATGTATGCAAGAGGAACTATAGTAGGTCTTACTAGAGGTGCCAATAAAAACCATATTATCCGAGCTACACTTGAATCAATTGCTTATCAAACAAGAGACGTTTTGGAAGCAATGCAAGAGGATTCTAATATAAAACTTGAAACCCTCAAAGTTGACGGTGGAGCAACTGCTAATGATTTTTTGATGCAGTTCCAATCAGATATTTTAGGTGTTAAAGTAGATAGACCAAAGGTAACAGAGACAACGGCTCTTGGAGCTGCTTATCTAGCAGGACTTGCAGTAGGATTTTGGTCTTCAAAAGAAGAAATTGCAAAAAATTGGGCAGTAGACACAACATTTGCTCATGTTTTGCCTGAAGCAATAAAAGAAGAGAAGTACAAGGGATGGAAGAAAGCAGTAGGACGTTCAAAAGGTTGGGAAAACGAATAGTTGGAAAATTCCCAAAATTATGGTATGATTAGTTTAATTAAATAAAAGGCAAGAGAATGAGAGCCGCTATGAACGTAGATCTTTTTAAAAGGTCTATTTTCTAGCGGCTAATTTTATGCAGGTTTTTAAAATGGATAAATCTGGTGAATGTTAAGGAGGAATTATAAGCAATGTATGATGTAGCTATAATAGGAGCTGGCGTAATTGGCACAGCTATTGCCAGAGAATTAACTAAATATAAAGTGAATATCGTTATTTTAGAAAGAGGTCACGACGTATCCGTTGGAACAACAAAAGCGAATAGTGGAATTGTTCATTCGGGCTATGACGCACCTTTTGAAAGCAATAAAGGAAGATTCAATGCTAAAGGTAATGCCATGTATGAGCAGGTCTGTAAAGAACTAGATGTTCCTTTCCATAGAATAGGTTCGCTGGTTTGTGCTTTTGAAGATGAAGATTTAGAAACACTTGAAAAGTTGAAAATAAATGGAGAGAAGTTAGGCATCCCTGGACTTAAAATTATAGATCAAGCAAGGGTGAGATTGATGGAGCCTCATATAAGTGATAATGTTATTTCAGCACTATACGCTCCCACAGCAGGGATTACTGAGCCTTGGGCACTGGCGGTCGCTTATGCGGAAAATGCAATGGACAATGGTGCATCTTTAATGCTTGACTTTGAAGTTAAGAAAATTGATAAATCAAATGGTGGATACAAGATCAGCAGTGCTGATATAAACATAGAAGCTAGGTACGTTGTGAATTGTGGTGGAGTTTACGCAGATGATATATATAAGCTTGTTGATCCAAGTGCAAGTATGGAAATCCAACCGATTAGAGGTCAATATTATTTGCTTGATAAAAACTGTGGATCTTTCGTTAATCACGTAGTGTTTCCTTGTCCTTCCAAACTAGGTAAAGGAACATTGATTGTACCTACCGTGGATGGTAATTTACTTGTAGGACCTGATTCTGAACTCCTTGCGACTAATCAAAAAGAAGCTGTGGATACCGAAAAAGAAAGATTGGATTATGTTAGAATGCTAGCATCGAAGCTAATTAAAGACATACCATATAGAGAGACAGTTACTACTTTTTCAGGCCTAAGAGCAGACCCTAAGAGTGGGGATTTTATCTTAGAAGAATCATCTTGTGAAGGATTTTTTAATGCGGCTGGAATAAAATCTCCAGGTTTGTCTTGTGCTCCTGCAATAGGAAAATATATGGCGGAGTTGGTCGCTATAAAAGGCAATTTTGAGACTAATCCTCTATTTAATCCAATCAGACGTAAAAATATAAAAATGGCTCATATGACTGATGAAGAAAAGAATATTTTAATACAAAGCGATTCTCGTTATGGCAGAATAATTTGTAGATGTGAAATGATAACTGAAGGTGAAATTGTAGATGTTATTCACCGAAATGCTGGCGGACGAACGCTTAACGGCATTAAAAGAAGAGCAAGACCTGGAGCTGGTAGATGTCAAGGCGGTTTCTGTAGTCCAAGGGTGCTAGAAATACTAGCAAGGGAAATGAAATCAGATATGACAGAAATTTGTTTGGAAAGTAAAGATTCTAAGGTACTTATGGGCCTAACTAAAAGTGCTGATAAGGAGGTAGTGTAATGGATTATGAGATTGTTGTAATTGGTGGAGGTCCAGCGGGACTCGCAGCTGCCATTGAGGCTAAGCAAAAAGGCGTCTCTTCTATTTTGATTATTGAGAGAGACAGAGAACTAGGAGGCATTTTGCAGCAGTGTATTCATAATGGATTTGGACTTCATGTCTTTAAAGAAGAATTAACTGGCCCTGAATATGCGGAGCGGTTCATAAATGAACTGAAAGCTGAAGGGATTGAATATATGCTAGACACGATGGTTATTGAATTGACTAAGGATAGAACTATTACAGCTATAAATAGCAAAAATGGATTAATGCATATTAAGACTAAGGCTATTATTTTGGCAATGGGTTGTAGAGAGAGAACTAGAGGAGCGATTGCGATAC
>JBARWW010000078.1:0-22018 GCA_049647005.1 Acidaminobacteraceae bacterium
GAATATCTCACTCTAATTATATAAAATTTTTTTAACATTTTCTTTGAATTATTCTTAATTTTATATTAAATACGGTTTAATTATAACACACTTTCAAGTATATTATTAATTAAAATTGAAAATTGTATTTCCACCACGTACACATAGTCTTTCAATATATATTTTTAAAAACAATTCATGAATTTATGTTAAAAAGTTTTTCTACTTCGATTTTTTCTTTATCTGAAAATCTATCATCATTATTTTCTATAAATGCTCTAAAGTCATCTACATTTATATTATAAATTGCCCATAGGCCGTATAATCTATTGTCTATTGATAATTCAAAATAATAGTCAGTTAAAAACTTAAGTCCATATTTATTTTTACTGTTACCAATATTTATTAGAGCATTTCTTTTAAGTATATTTGGGCCTCTCCATATGAATCCACTAGTTCTATATATTTTTCTTAGTTGTTTATTACTTGTTTTTATAAGTTCTATGGCATCAACTACATTTGATGAAGTTCTTCTATACTCTTTCGCAATTTCAAAATCAGTATTATTATAAGGACATACTTTTTGGCAGATATCACAACCATATAGCCTATTTGATATAAGCTTTCTTTCATCATATGACAAAATGCCTTTTTTCTGTGTTAGATACGATATACATTTATTTGAATCAATTGTATATTTTCCATCAAGAGCATTACCTGGGCAATGCTTAACACATAAATCACAATCTGCACATATGCTACAATTTCTATATAGATTTTTTTTATTACTAATTTCTTTAGGTGTATTATACTCTATATTTTCAGCCTTTAATATATTTATTTGACTTAGTCTTTTATTAACTAATAATGATCCTATATAAAACGCTGTTCCAAGTGTCTCATTTATTAGAAATGTATTTTTACCATAACATCCAAGACTGCACTCATAGGCAATTCTACGGTCTATTAAAGGCGATGTATCAACTACACACTCATATTCTAAATCATCAAAAAAACTACGCAGATACTCTGCAATTTGAAGTAATTTTTCTTTTAACTGGCTATGATAATCTATCTCCCATGCATTATTAGAAACAATGCTCACAATGTCAACAACATCATTTCGAGATATATTACTTTCTAGTTCATATGGAATTAGAATTGTTATTATACTTTTAACATCTTTTAGAACAGAGTTACTACTCAGTCTTTCTTTAGTCATGTCACTACAAAACTCAAGTGGGTTATCTTTATTATATTTATTTAGATCATCACTTATATCAAAATACTCAAGTTTGTTAGTTACACCATATACAGGAATATTTATTACATCTATAAATTTTTCTAGCTCCATTTAACTCACCCTCTACTTCTTTAATATAGGCATTACCTTCTCTTTGCAAAGTAATAAACTTATACTTTACTTGCAGTTATGTTCATTTTAACATATACCCTTGTGAATTTGAAAGTTTCAAAATTGTATCTTAAAAGCATCTTGAGAGAGTTTTGAATGTAACAAAAAAGCCACTTTCATAAATGAAAGCAGCTCTGTCTTTAGTTAATTATATAAATCAATATCTAGACTAGTTTAACCATATGTTTATAAAAAAGTAAACAAATACCGTATAAACTACAGCAACAAGAAGTACAAACGGAAGTAGTGTTCTTACAATTGCTATATACATAGCAAGGTAATCAGACCACGTGAAATCAAGAGCTTCGTGTTGTTCATGTTCACGCGAAGCTTCAATTCTAGTTGATTCTTTTCTTATAATTTCTTCTGGTCCTGGCATTACGCCTCGCATAATTAGTCTAAACATTTTATTTACTCCTATACTATAGTGGGAAGTGGCATGCACAGAAATGCTCATCACCTAAGTCTTTAAACTCTGGAACTTCAGTTTTACATATATCCTCTACATATACACATCTAGTGTGGAACTTACAACCGCTTGGCGGATTAGATGGTGATGGTATGTCACCTTGCAAGATAACTCTATCTTTTTTATACGTCGGATCCGCCACTGGGATGGCTGATAATAAAGCATGAGTGTAGGGATGTCTTGGACTTTCAAATAGATCATTTTTAGCTGAAAGTTCTACTAATGTCCCTAGATACATTACACCAATTCTATCACTAATATGCTTAACTACACTTAGATCATGAGATATAAATAAATACGATAAGCCCATTTTTCTTTGCAGATCTTTCATAAGGTTGATAACCTGCGATTGAATAGATACATCAAGTGCAGATACAGGCTCATCAGCAACAATAAAAGAAGGTTTCATAGCAAGCGCACGCGCTATACCTATTCTTTGTCTTTGTCCACCTGAGAACTCATGTGGATATCTGTTAACATGATAATCATCAAGCCCACACATTCTAAGCACTTCTACTATTCGAGCGTCAAGTTCTTTACCTTTTTTGTATAAACCGTGAGATACAAGTGGCTCTGCAATTGTTTCGCCAACTGACATCTTAGGGTTTAATGATGAGTAAGGGTCTTGAAATATAATTTGCATATCTTGGCGAAGATTTTTAAGTTCTCGTCTACCAAGTTCAAATACTTTTTTTCCTTTAAATATTACTTCGCCATCAGTCGGCTCTAAAAGTTTAATGATAGCGCGACCTGTAGTAGACTTACCACATCCACTCTCACCAACAAGACTCAGTGTTTCACCTTTGTATAAGTCAAAAGTTATCCCATCACATGCTTTTACATGCCCAACTGTCTTTTTGAGAAATCCAGATTTAACAGGGAAATGCTTTTTTAGGTTTTTTACTTCTAAAATTTTCTCTCTCACTATACTTCCTCCCCCTGAGCAACAAAACATCTAGTTTTATGACCTTTTTCAACTTCTTTAAGTTCTGGCATTTCCACATTACATCTAGCACCAGCAAATTTACATCTTGGTGCGAAGTAACATCCGCTAGGAAGTTTAAGTGGATTTGGAACAGAACCATCAATTGATTCTAAAACGTCTACATGTCCAATTAATTTAGGAATAGAAGCAAGTAGACCCTGAGTATAAGGATGAACTGGATTTGCAAATATAGTCTTTACATCTCCCTCTTCAACTACTTTTCCAGAATACATTACTACTACATAATCAGCCATCTCAGCAACAACACCAAGATCATGGGTAATCATCATAATACCAGTATCTGTTTTATTTTTAAGATCATTCATAAGATCTAGTATCTGCGCCTGAATCGTAACGTCAAGAGCCGTAGTTGGCTCATCTGCAATTAGAATCTTAGGCTCACATGCAAGTGCCATAGCTATCATAACTCTCTGTCTCATACCACCTGATAATTGGTGAGGATACTCATCAACAATCATCTCAGCTCTAGGAATACCTACAATATTAAGCATATCTATTGCTTTTTTTCTTGCAGATTCATTATCAAGTTTTTGGTGAAGTATAATAACTTCCATAATTTGAAAACCTATAGTAAATACAGGATTTAGAGATGTCATTGGCTCTTGAAATATCATCGATATATCATTCCCTCTGATAGCTCTCATATCATCTTCTGGTATTTCTTTTATATTTCTACCTAAAAAATTAATTTCTCCACCTATTATTTTACCTGGCTTTGATACTAATCTCATTACAGACATAGAAGTAACACTTTTTCCACAGCCTGATTCTCCAACTATACAAAGTGTCTTTCCACTGTCAACATTAAAACTAATGCCATCAACAGCTTTAACTACACCTCTATCTGTAAAGAAATGCGTTTGCAAATCTTTAACTTCAAGTATTCTTTCTGACATTGTCTATACCTCCTAATATTTATCTACCTGACTTTGGATCAAATGCATCTCTTAAACCGTCACCAACTAAGTTAATACTCATTACTGCTAAGAAAATACATAATCCTGGTGGAATCCATAACCATGGACGATTTTTAAGAACATAAAAATCTCTTGCATACTGAACAAGATTACCCCAAGTAGGCGTTGGAGGTACAACTCCAAGTCCAAGGAACGATAGTGCTGATTCTGTCATAATTGCTCCAGCCATTCCTAGAGTTGCCGAAACTATAATATAACCAATTGTATTTGGTAATAAATGCTTAACAATTTTTCTTGTATCAGAGAGACCAAGTGCAGTTGCAGCTTGCATAAATTCTTGCTCACGAAGAGAAAGAATCTGTCCTCTAACAAGTCTTGCAAGACCAGTCCAACTTAAGAAACCAATTACCATCATAGTAATATACATTTTATATTCACCTGGGAGACGGGTTCCTACAACGGCTGAAACGGTTATTGCAAGTGGTAAAAATGGAAAGGCCATTACAACCTCAGTAAATCTCATAAGTAAATTATCTATAGCTCCGCCGTAGTAACCAGCAGCACCACCAACAGCACTACCAAATACTACAGAAATTAGAACTGCAAACACACCAACTTTAAGCGAAACTCTTCCACCATATAATATACGTGTAAAGTAGTCACGACCTAAGTTATCTGTTCCAAGATAATGTTCAGCTGAGGGAGCTTCATTTACTCTTGTATAGTCCATTTCCTCTAACTCAAATGGCGTCAAAACTGGTGCAAACGTAGCACTAAGAACTAACACTACAAATATAACTAATCCAATCATAGCTATTTTATTTTTTTTAAATCTCTTCCAAACCATTTCCCATGGCCCTTCGATCTTATCTTCATTGATTAATTTTACTTTACTTGCCATCCCAATACCTCCCTAGTCAACTTTAACTCTAGGATCAACCATAGCGTAGCCAATATCAGCTAGAAGGTTTCCTATAAGCGTTAATAATGCAAAGAATAATAATGAAGCCATCATCAAGTTATAATCTCTCGCTGTAACAGCTTCAATCATTATACGTCCAATACCAGGCCAGTTAAATGTTGTTTCTAGGATTACTGATCCTGAGAATAACCCAGGGATATACATACCTAGTAATGTAACTATTGGAATTAGTCCATTTCTAAAGGCATGTTTATAAATAACTACTTTCTCACTTAAACCTTTTGATCTAGCAGTTCTAATATAGTCTTGATTTAAAACCTCGAGCATACCATTTCTAGTGTATCTTACAAGTCCTGCAAGAGAACCAATTAAGATAACTATACCTGGTAATACAAGGTGCTGTGCTACTTCTAAGAAATAAGCAAATCCTGTGTTTCTACTTCCAGCTTCCATCATTCCACTAACAGGTAATAATCCAAGCTTTACTGAAAAGAAATAAATTAATAAAAGTCCAAAGAAGAACGATGGCATCGATATTCCAATAAGTGAGAATACCGTCCAAAAATTATCGGTTCTAGAGTACTTCTTAACTGCGCATATTATTCCAATGGGGATGGATAATAAGAACGACAATAAGAACACTCCAACATTTAATATAAAACTATTTTTAATAAATGGTCCAATTATGTCTCCAACAGGTTTCTTGAAGATATAAGATTCACCAAAATCACCTTTAGCCGAGCGCTCTAACCACATAAGATACTGTATATGAAGAGGCTTATCAAGTCCTAGTCTTTCTTTTTCAATTTGCTTTTGTTCTGGTGTTGCTTTCGGGTCTAAATTTGTTCCAACGGGGCTACCAGGTGCTGATTTTATAATAAGGAATATACAAATCGATATTATAAACATAACCGGTATCATATGCAGAATTCTTTTTAATATGTACTTACTCACTTTAAATCCTCCTACCAATTTTTTAGAATAATATGACCCTAGAAAATTCTAGGGTCATATATTTATAGTATTAGTTTACTAATTCAACGTCTTCTATAAAGTAAGTCCAGTTAGCGTAAGGACTAATTCTTAAGTTTTTAACTCTAGTATTTGATGGATCCCACTGAGTATTTTGAGTTAAGAACATATATGGTAGTTTTTCGTTCATTGCAACAGCAAATTCTTGGTAAATTTTTACTCTTTCTTCTTGATTAAATTCTACAGCGCCTTTTTCAAGTAAAACATCAATTGCGTCGTCTCTAAGACCAACAGCGTTGTTACCATCAACGATATCAAACTTTGAGTGGAATGTAGAGTAGTTAGAACCTGGGTCAGTATCTAAAGACCAAGCCATGTTGTACATGTCGAAATCTCTTTCAGTGTAAACTTTTGTAACTAATGAGTTAAAGTCCATTAGGTTTGGCTCAATTTCAACACCAATTTTTCCCCAGTCAGCTTTTAACATAGGAATCATTGTCTCAACGTATCTAGAATCTGTATAAGTATCCCATACAAATGATAATGTTTGACCATCTTTTTCTCTAACGCCATCAGCATTTAATGCCCAACCAGCTTCGTCTAACAATGAAGCTGCTTTATCCATGTCATATGCATAATCATTGATTTCATCTGTATATGCCCAAGAAACTTGAGAAATTGGAGTATTTGAAACAGAAGCATTACCATTGTAGTATAATCCTACAAATGCTTCTCTGTTAAATCCATAAGTTAATGCTTGTCTAACTCTTTGATCAGATAGTCTTGGGTCTCTTAAGTTAAAGCCCATATATCCGTAAGAGTTTGCAGGATAAGCGTTAATTGTCATAAAGCCCATTTCTTCTAATTGAGCTTCATTATCGTTATTTGCAGGAACCTGAATTTGCATATCAGTGTTACCAGCTAATAATTCTTGGAACATATTATCTGGAGTTGTGAACTTAGTTATGATGTTCTTAATCTTAACTTCTCCACCAAACCAATCTGGATTTGCAGTTAATTCTACAAACTGCTTAGGCTCAAATGTAACAAATGTATATCTACCAGAACCAACAAATACAGAATCATTCATTTTTTGCTTCATGAAATCTGCATTTCCTTTTTCAAATCCGTAGATATGCTCTGGGATGATATCCATTATGAATTGATTTGCATTATCAACTTTAGCAGTTACAAATGTAAATGCAATTGTATGCTCATCAATTACATTAATACCAGATACTGTAGCAGCATCACCTTTGTTGTAAGCTTCATATCCTTCAAGTTCAATTACAGCAGAGTTGTATCTACCATCATAAGTTGGATCAGATATAGATGTAAATGTAAACGCAACGTCTGCAGCAGTTAATGGAGTTCCATCAGAAAATCTAACGTCATCTCTTAACTTAAATGTGTAAGTTTTGTTTTCATTTGATAGCTCGTAAGAAGCAGCTACTCTTGGTATTAGGTTACCTTCTTCGTCGTTAGTTAATAATGGATCAAACATTAAGTCAACTAAGTATCCATCATAAGTTGTTGAGTAATAAGTAGGTAATAATTCACCCTTAGCTTCTGTCATACCTACAACTAAAGTTTCATCTGATCTTTCTCTGTCTTTAGCTGGATTTGCTACTTCTTCTACAACTACTGGAGTCTCTTCAGCATCCGTAGTTTCAGTTGGCGCTTCTGTCTTTGCAGAGCAAGCAGTAAGAATTCCTGTTGCTAATACTAATATAAGTATTAACGATAATAATTTTTTCATGATATTCCCCCTATTTTTATGTACTGCACTTATTTGTGCATATATATAACGGCAATTAGCCATAATATAAACCCCAAAATAATATAAATGAAACGTTCAACTTTTTGAAACTTTACTATCAATACTTAGTTAATTGAAGCTAGTATTATTATATGTTTCATTTTCATCTTATTAGTAGCTATCACATTTTTATTCTTCGTAGAAATTAATTTATACGATTTTACATTTTTTTAGACACCACTAATTTCTCACTTCAAAGAGTTAAACGCTCCTAGAGCTTAGTAGATGTCACATCCATAGTTTTCAAACTATTTAGTTATTTTATGTGCTAATTTATCTTATCCATATACAAGACTACAATTTTCATTTGTACTCTGTGTGAACATTTGACTTTTTTTACTCAAAAATTTCATTTTTGAACGTTCAATATATAAAACAATTGACTGATTTAGCTATACTTATAGATATTTACATAGTTTTTATATTTTCTTAACATTTCATCTCCAGCTAAACTTCCTTTCAAAAAACAACAAAAGACCAAAACAGTCGTTTTGGTCTTAAATATTATGATCTTTTAAATTTACTTCTTTCCAAAAGGAATTATTAAGTGAGAAACACTATACTTTTCAGTGTTATCTCTAACTTCCTTTTTGTCATCTAAAAATGTTCTAGAAATTTCTTTTATCTTATCATTTAAGTCTGCTGCTTCTTCTGCAGTTAAATAATAATCACATCCGTAGTTAATCTTCCTTGGATGCTCAAGTTCTTTTTTCTCCATATTTGTGTATACATCTTTAGTTATTTTTTCAAGAAGTGCGCTTGAATATTTGTTAACTGTATTAAGCATCTCTTTTTCTTCAGTCTTAATAACACTACTATCTAACATAAAATTCTTAGCAACAGGCATATAATACTTTTCAACTACACCAAGCTTAGTTGAAACTTCTACAAGTTTAAGTATACCAACTTTAGCAAGAGTCTTCATGTGATAATTTACTTTTCCATGAGGTTCCCCTAGTTTCATAGAAATCATCTTAGCCGTTGCTGGTTTGTTATCAAATGCTTCTAATATAGAAATTCTATACACATTTGATAGCGCTTTAATTTTTTCTAAATCACTAACTACCAATACCTCTTTAATATTTTCCATCTTATGACTCCCCGTATAAACAAAGTATTACGTATGAATTCAATATTTTTTGTCACTAAAAAACAAAATTTTTACTAAATATCATTCAAAACAATATACACTCTTTTATATTTAATATACTAATTATATTTATAATATTCTAATTCGTCAATAAATTGAATTTCAAATGATGGTCTTTTTCTATATTTCCATAATAAAGTATGATATATCATCATCTAAAATATCCTTATAAGGGTTGATTTTACTTACAAGCAACTCATTTATCTCCTTTGATGAATATGAAGAATTATTAATAAATAATTCTATCAATTCTTCATTATCAATTATCTTATTTTTAAGTTTATCAACTAAACCATCTGTATAGAATATTACTTTGTCACCTTCTTCAAGCACTATTTTTTCACTTGAAAAATCTGGTTGAAAAAACTCGCTCAATTTACAAATTGGAAATCCAACGCTCTTATCTAATAGTTCAAAGCTACCATTCTTTTTAAATATGATCGGTTCACAGTTCATACCACCTGAACAATATGTTAGAACTTTTGTTACAACATTATATGATGCAAAGAATATAACCATATGCATTTCTTCGGGAAAGTTCATTTTATTAAATTCATCATAGAAGTGTTTTAAGTTGCGATGTGGTTTTAACCCTCTATATCTCTTTATAAGGCGCTCTGTCGACTTTATATAGTTGTTACAGAACATTGTCATAAGAGCTGCCGAAATACCGTGTCCAGAGACATCAAGGATATACATGGCTATATTATCTTCATCAATCTTATATATATCGTAAAAATCACCAGATAACCTCTCACATGGGAAGTATTCGCTTAAAAAAATAGTTCCGTTTTTAAAGTGCATCTTCTTTTGCGGAAGTAGTGACTGTTGTATCAATTTTGCATACTCAAGTTCACTAATAAATTGATTAGTTTCAGCTTGCATCTTTTGAGTTCTTTTCTCAATAACTACATCAAGGCGATCTGCATATAACTTAAGTTGGTTTTCCTGAGTTTTAATATCCGTCGAACCCCTATTAGCGTCATATAACATTATAGATTCTAGAACAAGTATAAGCGCAATCATTCTAAAAGCACTATTTAGTATATAGTCCATAATCGAAAAATTATAATTTACAAAAAAAACAACTTGCGATACAACAAATATAGCTAACGAACTGGTCATAATAAGCACTTTTTGATGTTTATTAAGTATGTATATTCTAAGCATCTTGTAAAAAGCCACTAAATATATTAATCCAATTCCAATCTCAATCCTAAGGACTATAAACTTTAAATTATCAAATGGTATTATAGTAACTGCTAGATTTGCAATTAACATAACAAAGATAAGCGAGATAATTGGAAGCACAAATATAAGAGATTTATTTGAAAGCTCTGTGGTTTTATCCGAATCCATTACTGCTACAACATATATAACTAGAGCCATTATAAGTCGCTCTAAAACATATATGTTAACATGGACTAAGCCAAAACTCCCACTTTGCATAAAACCATACAAATTATATATATACATAAATACATTTAAACATCCAAGAAATAAAAAAGATATACTAAGTACAAAATACCTTGTTGATTTCATAGCAAGATATGAATGATAAGAAGCTAAAAATACTAAAAATATCAATATTATATTTGCAACATTAAAAAACGCACTCATAGTATAATTTATCATTTCATTTTTAAAATAATAATCTGCATATCCCAAAGATGCGGTAATGAACATAACAAGGCATATCACCCCAAAAGACGTTGGAATCATAACCGGAGCATTTTGTATTAAATTTATCAATCTATATTTCATACTTTTTGATTCATTACTCATAATAACCTCTCATATAAATTTCACTGTATTTTCTATAATATTCACCCAGCATCGGGTTCCTTTAGTATCTGACTCTAGTTACTTCGATGTTACAAGATAAAATACCTTTAATTTACAAAGTATAAACTCACCTTATAATATTATATAGTAACATAAAAAAGCACATGATAATAATTTATCATATGCTTTTTATGTTACTATTATTTAATTTTATTCAAATGCGCTTTTGCCAATAAACTCTTTTAGAATCGAAGTATATGGCACATAATCATCTTCATCTATTGATGTAAAGTAGTTCAAAAATTTAAGAAGTCTCTTTGCTTCACTATAGCTTGGCTTATCCTCTGATATTTCATTCAAAAGCGGCTCAGCATGTTTCTTTAATACTGAAAGTTCATATACAAGAGCTGAGTTAAACATAATATCTGCACCCTCTTGATAAGGGAATATGTTCTTTTCTTCACCTCTTCGAACTGATGGCCAAAGCCCAATCGTAGTTTCAGCAGTATGCCCACGATACTTTGAATCACGAACAATACGTCTAATAAGTCTAGTATCCGTAGTTGGAACTCTATTATGATCATCTATATTAATCTGTGTTAAAGCACTAATATAAATTTTAAATTTATCTTTCTTATCAATTTTTGAAGTCAGCACTTCATTTAGTCCATGAATACCTTCGATTATAATAGGTTGATCTTCTGTTATTTGAAGTGTTCTACCATTATATTCTCTTTGACCTGTTTTGAAATTGAATGTTGGCATATCAACTTTTTTACCAGCAAGCAAGTCGCTTAAATTTTCATTAAACAAGTCAACATTAACAGCCTCTATAGATTCAAAATCGAAGTCTCCATTTTCATCTATAGGAGTATTTTCACGATTAACAAAGTAATCATCCGTAGATATAGTTACAGGCTTAAGTCCATTAACCGTAAGCTGTGTAAGTAATCTATTTGCAAAAGTAGTTTTACCCGAAGATGATGGTCCTGCAATAAGAACTAACCTCTTCTTACTTTCAAATATTATGTCTGCAATCTGAGCAACCTTCTTTTCATGAAGAGCTTCAGAAACTAATATTAATTTACCATGTTCATTTTTACTAATACTATCATTTAAATTAGCAACATAAGAAATATCTAATATCTTTCCCCATCTCTTTGATTCTTTATATATAGTAGCAAGTTTTGGTTGCTCAATATAATCTGGAAGGGCATTGGGTGAGAACTTAGTTGGATGCATTAAGATTATGCCTGCACCGTACTTTCTGATATCAAATATTTTTAAGTACTTTGTACTTGGAACCATGTAACCATAAAAGTAATTTCTCATCCATCCAAGAGTATATATGCTGATATAGTCATACTCTCGATATTTTAAAAGTTGAACTTTAGGTTCCATATGGAACCGCTCAAAGGTTTCTCTTGCTTCATCTTTTGAAATTTGAGTTTTAGTGATTAATTCATCAGCTTCAATAATTTCATACATTTTCGATTTAAGTTTTTTTATATCTAAATCACTTAACTCATTATCACACGAGTATTCAAAATACAATCCTTTATTTAGCGAATGTTCCACTGTTATTCTAATGTCTTCAAATATTTCCATTGCAGCTCTAAGCATTACAAATGTTAAACTACGCTGATATATTCTAACACCATCTAAACTTTTTAAATCTATAAATTCGATTTTCGAGTCTTTCTCAACTCTATAAGTTAATTCTCTAAGCGCGTTATTAACTTTAGCTGCAACTATAAGTGGTCCATCTTCTTCCTGAAATTTATCTGCTATGGCTTCTAATTGTATGCCATTCTCAAATTCAATTTCTTGATCATTTACATTGATTTTTATTTTGTTCATAATAAAGTCACCCCTAGTATAAATTTTTTTTAATCTACTGATCCGATTTCATTAAACGGGAAAAGTCTTATGAGTACCTTCCCTTTTACCTTTCCTAAATTAACTAAACCAAGATTTGAATTTCTACTATCAAGACTATTATCCCTATTATCACCAAGAACAAATATACTGCCCTTAGGTATAATCACATCAAATTCACCTTTTGTGAAATCATCAAGTATATATGATTCTTTTATTTCCTTGCCATTAATATATACAAGACCTTCTTTAATGACAACATTATCTCCACTAACACCAATAACTCTCTTAATTAAATCTTTTTTCGAACCATCTAGGTTCATAAAATCAGTTGAAAAAACTACAATATCACCTTTTAAAGGTTCGTTAAAGTGATATGATGCTTTATCAATTATAAGATAGTTGTTTTCTTGTAATGTTGGCATCATAGATTCACCCTTTACAATAGTTGGGCGAATAATAGACGTTAGAACTACAGCTATTATAATTGATAACACTATAGTTCTTAGCCATTCATAGGCTTCTTTTTTCATATAAACACTTCCAGTTATCTATAAAATTTAAATTACTCAAAATAAAAATCCTTATGTGATTTTTTAAGAACATATCTCGAATTAATATAATCAAGTCTACTTTTTATAAGATTGTTGATATTGGAATACTTATATCTATTTAGTCTTATATCTAGCAACTCAAGACAAGTTTTAAAGTCATCTAATACATTGTATGGATTACCATATACTTTGTAAATTTCATCTGCACTTACACCAATAAAACCATGACCTACAATTGATTCATTTCTTACTTCAATAAGCTCATTAAGCTTATCACTATTTAGGATTTTAACTACTTTCATACATTTGTAGTCATCTTTTGCATGTCGTCCAAAATAAGTTGTAAGTCCGTATACTAAATTCGAATTATATATTTTATACTGTTTTCTAAGTATCTTTAATATATTTCGTTTTGAAACTAAAGGAGATAATAAATAAAAATCTGATTTATTTAAATGTTTTTTAATAAACATGTATTTAAATATAGCTTCTTTAAACCTGTAAACGCGACCAAGAAAATCAATATATTCTTCGTTTACAATTTGAAATTTAATATTCTCAAGCAATTCTGAAAACATATCATCTGGTTTACCTTTAATCAGATTGTCTAAATTAATTTCTATTTCTTTAACTTCCTTTTTATTCTTAAACTCTGGGCTTAAAGCATATAGTGATCTTTTGGCATTCTTAAAGTCGAAATTTACTGCACTTCTACATGAATCCATTAACATTGCTGCATCTGTATGATCTAGTTCCTCTTCTTTCATAATTTCCAAAGCGCCACCATAGTCATACCTGTCGATTAGTTTTTTTATAACAATTATAGAATTTACCATAAAAACATCCCCTATTTTAGGATTTCTTAGTCTGCTTAATCGATTATTATAAGCTCTTTAAAAAAGCTTCAATCTCTCTCGAATCAGACTGGAACTCATTTTGCTTACCTGACTCTATATATGATTTATTGTTTATGATTAATTTATACCCATGTAGAAGCTGGTTATTTACTTTTTTCGTAGACTTTGCACCATATTTAGAATCTCCAACGATTGGGTGACCTATATATGACATAGAAACTCTAATTTGGTGAGCTCTACCTGTTAGAAGTTGAACCTCCATAAGAGTATACTTTCCACCCACAGTTCTAATTGGTCTATACTTTGTATCACAATATTTATCACTATCTTTTTTCTGACTGTGTCTAAGAACCACTTTATTCTTAGCTTCATCTTTTTCAAGGAAACCAGTAATTTGCCCAGACTCTGTTATAATACCTTCTACAACAGCTATATAGTATTTATCAAGTTCTCTATTTCTCATCATTTCGTTGAAATTTTTAAGCGAGTCATAAGTTTTACAGAACATTACAATACCACTTGTATTCTTATCTAATCTTTGAATCGAGGCTGGCTTAAATGTTCTTGTACTAAGGTGTCTAAGGTACATCTGAACTTTTGAACTCAGTGTATCTTTATATTCATTTTTATCAGGATGTGTGAGTAATCCCTTTGGTTTATTTACAACTAAAATTTCATCATCTTCAAACACAATCTCAAGACCAACATAATCAGCATCATAAACCTTTTCTTCTTTTATTAGAGTTTCTAGAGTTTCTTCTGATAAGAAAATTTTTAAAATATCTCCTTCAACTAAAAAGTACTCTTCACTTTTCATTCTTACATCATTTATTTTAAATACTTTTTTTCTTATAAGTTTATATATATTATTCCTATTTGAATTGTTTAGGTATTTGCCTAAATATCTATCTAGTCGCTGCCCAGCTTCATTTTTACCAATTATTATTTCTCTCATAATTTTTACTCCCCTAACCAATCTTTATATTCATCAAGTAATACTCTTCTATTTTTTCAAATCCAATCTTCTCATACAAATTCATAGCCTCGATATTTTCATCTAGTACTGTTAAATAAACATCTTGTTCTCTTTTACTAATACGAGATATGAGTTCTGTCGTTATAACCTTTCCAATTCCACGTCCACGTAAATCTGGTTTTGTATATATACCACCTATAAGTGATATTTTAGGACCCTCAAATTCTACTATTCCTTGACCCACAAGCTCGCCGCTACGTCCTACAAATATATAATCATCAAATTCATTCTTATTATTTACTCTAAGTTTCAATTTATTTATTGAAAGCGGATTTCTATCAAAAGCTTTTTCAACCTCTAGCAAAAAGTTAATTGAATTATTTATATCTATATTATTTATTATTTCAAGAGAATTTTTTTTGATTATTATTTTTTTTTCAACCGAAAGTTTTTGACTTGCACCCAATGTTTTTCCTTTTAACACATCATACTTCATAAGTGTACACTTTTTTAGATCATAATCTGAAACAACCCTTTGTATTACTTTCCATATGCCATCAAGTGATTTTTTATCACCTTTTATAATGCTTGGGTTGTTTTCCTTAATAAGCTTTAAAAAATCTAATTTTTTTAAGATATCAGAGTCTTCTATTATGGGGAAAAATGTTCCATTAGCTGTAAATAGCAGTAGCGCTTTTAGTTCTGATTTTTTATAATATCCATAATATTTCGATCCATCGCGTATGCCAACAAAACCTCTACTTCGTTCCCAAACTATACCCTGAAGTAGATAGATGGAACAATCTAAGTTGTCGTATATATAATATATAATTTCTTTTATATCTCTAATATCTAATCTTTTTATCATTCAAAAAAACATCCCTTTTGCTTAAGTCTATTTATTAGTATACACCATAATTCTACTTAATTATATACTATTTGAGAGCTACTTATTACGCCACGATTCATTACTATTGTCCCTAATTTAAACTTACTTATGATAATTAGGTTACATTATTATCAAAAGCTTGTATATTCATTATTTAATATGATATTCTTATGTATATAAATTTGCGTTTTTCTCAGCTAAATAAACAAAGGAGGATCTCTTTAATGGAAAAAATTAAAGATTTATTATACGATTTAAGTGATGTATTCTTATCTATTATAATTATAGTTTTAATATTTGGTGTTGTTTCTTGGAAAATTTCAGATGTTATGAAGGTTCCAGGAGTCTCAGTTGTCCAAAGTGAAAATACATATACATCAATTATAGATGAAGTCGCTGACGATAATAAGATAGAAGTTATAACATTTGAGCCAGTTGATGATAGTACTGACGAAACTACTATAAGTGATGATAATACTTCAACTAACAACGTAGCCGTTGATACTTCTACAACTGCTAGTGATGCAAAACCAGTTCCAACTAAAAAAACATTTACTATTAACATTGAAATTCCAAGTGGTACTACTGGCTTTGGAATTTCTAAAATACTTAAAAGTAATGGCCTTATAACTGATACTAATGAATTTTTACAGCTTGCTACTAAACTTGAACTTGTAAACAAGATGAGATCAGGAACATATGAACTATCTTCTGATATGAATATGGAAGAAATGATTAGAAAATTAACAGGAAGATAATTAATCTTACATAATCATTTATTTATCACTGAATAAAATTATAACTAATATAAAATTTTAAAAGCGAGATATATTGCCTATCTAAAGGTTAAATATCTCGCTTCTATTTTTTTGAACTTTAAATTTAACCTTACTTACAAATCAATTCCACGTTTTGAGTTCTTTAACAATTCAACTTCGGCCAAGTCAAGTTCTCTATACTGACCAAGTTCTAAATTTATATCGAGTTCTAATTCTCCCATCATTAATCTTTTAAGGTAAGTAACTTCAAGTAGTTCTTCCAAAAACATGCGCTTAATTTGATGATATTTGCCTTCCATAATAGTTACGTAAGCAGCATTTTTGCCTTTTTCACATAGAATTTCTAATTTTGCAGGCATAGTTGTATACTCATCATTTACGTTTATACCATCTCTAAATTTCTCAACTATACTTTCTGAAATTGGTCCATCTAACTCTACATAGTATTTTTTTGGTATATGCTTTTTCGGGGATAATAAATCATGCGAGAATTTCCCGTCATTTGTAAGTAAAAGAAGCCCTTCAGTATCTATGTCTAGTCGACCAACTGGAAATGGCTCAAATATACGATCTTCTTCATCTAATAAATCTACTATAGTCTCATGAAGATTATCCTTTGTAGCACTTACAAAACCAGCTGGTTTATTTAACATAATATATATAAATTCTTTATATTCAACTACTATATTATCAAATTCTATAATATCTTTTTCTAAATCGACCAAAAAAGAACCGTTTTTTACTGTTTCTGAGTTAACCTTAACTTTACCTTTCTTAACTAATAATTTTACTTCCTTTCTAGATCCGTATCCCATGTTACTAAGGACTCTTTCAACTCTCACTTTTGCCACTTTAACACTCCTCTATATATTAGTGGTTCAAAATCACATTACCACCCTTTTTTATAGTAGCTATATTACTGCATTCTCCAAGCTGCTGGATACATATTTTTTAACATTCCGCCTTTGAACTTACCCCACCCAACTGGATATGAGTCAACACAAATCAGATTTAAGCCATCTTCACCCTCACACATGATAGTTTCACACTTAAGGTACTTTATTGCTTCTATGGAGTTGCTTCTTAGGTTTATAGTTCTCTTTGCATCCTTTTTGTCAAGACCCATAGCTAATGCCTGCGAAGGCTTAAATTTACCTCTTGTAATCTCACCAATATACCATCCACTTCTTGCAACCCTTAATCCTTTAATATCGATTTCAAACTCTGGAACTATATATATCTTATCTTTAATTCGCTCAAATTTACCTTTAAGTTCTACATTTAAATTTTCCCTCATAAATTCATTAATCTCTTCTGGTGCACTATTATTTTTAACATAGTTATTTTTATGTCCATCTGCATCTGAATTATCTTTTATATGAGCTATAAAGTGGCCTTCGCCATCCAACTTATGTGGCCAAAGTCTTGAATACCCGAGTTTTACATCAAACTGCTTATTATCTTGCATCTCAATTTTTTCAAAACTCTCATGTTCTGATATAAAAGTTTCTATTATATTTTCATTTTCTTCAGTTGAAAATGTACACGTCGAATAAACCAACTCCCCACCTTTTTTTAGAGAATCAGTTATAACAGACATTATGCTTGTTTGCTTTTGAACACATACTCCAACATATTCGTCTGACCACGCCTTTATTGCATTCGAATCTTTTCTAAACATACCTTCACCCGAGCAAGGTGCATCAATTAAAATTTTATCAAAATAATTATATAACTTTGCTGATAATTTAAACTGATCTTCATTTACAACATAAGTATTTTTTATACCATATAACTCTACATTCTTAACTAAAGCTTTAATTCTACCAGTACTTATATCATTACTAACTATAAGACCTTCATTTTGCATATCGCCTGCAATTTGAACAGTCTTACCACCGGGCGACGCACATAAATCAAGTATGATTTCACCAGGCTTAGCACATATTTCCTCAGCCGGAGACATTGCCGAAGGTTCCTGTATATAATAAAGACCTGCATGATAGAATGGATGTTTTGAAGGGATAATGTCACACTCTTCTGGTCTATAGTAAAATCCATCCTTACACCAAGGAACTTCTATAAGTTTAAATGGTGATATCTTTTTAAATTCTTTGGCGGATATCTTTAATGTATTTACTTTAATTCCATAAAAGCGATCTCCATTGTAACTCTCTAAAAAATCCTCATACTCATCGCCTAGATATTCTTTCATCTTGTCTAAAAACACTTGATCTAAATTCATTTTATCCATCCTATTCTTTCGCATTTTTTTAGTCTAACACTTTCTATTAACATCTATATACTATATTTTTCATTTTTTTATATTTGGCGTAGAAGTACTCACTTTATGCTACAATTCATATGACAGCTTCTTTGATCCTAGAAAACACCTTGCTAAAGGTAGAGATGCAATTGAAACTATGGTTGCTCATAAGATTGAAAACGTATTAGCTTCTAAAAATTCTTTATAAAAATTAGCTTAAATTACATTTCGAATTTTTAATTAGCATGTATGAAAAATGGGGCTGACACATTAGAGATAAAATCTGTAGTGGTCAGCCCCATTTAAATTATATTTTTAAAATAGTCTTAAATACTAATTAACACTTAACTGGTTCTGGATACTCAACGCCAAAAGTTTCAACTTCCATTTTGCTGATTACTTGATCTTCACGAGGTCTATCAGAGTGATCTACAAATTGGTTAGCTATTTCGTTAACTACATCCATACCTTCTGTTACTTTACCAAATCCAGCATACATTCCGTCTAAGTGCGGAGAGTTCTTATGCATGATAAAGAACTGCGAACCAGCAGAGTTCATATTTTGAGCTCTAGCCATAGATATAACTCCAGCTTCATGAACTAATTCATTAGTAAATCCATTACCACTAAATTCGCCTTTTATTCCGTATCCTGGTCCACCCATTCCATTACCATCTGGACATCCACCTTGAAGCATAAATCCTTTAATTACTCTATGGAAAACTAGTCCATCATAATATCCACTTGATACTAAACTTACGAAGTTATTTACTGTGTTAGGAGCAACTTCTGGGTATAATTCTACCTTTACTGTGCTTCCTGAATTAATAGTGATTGTTACAATTGGGTTCTTACTCATTACAATACCTCCTACGATATCTCTTACTAATTAATTTTAAAATATTACATTAAATAGACCCATAAATATGGGCCTATTATATAAAACAATTTTTAATAAAATACTTATCTATTATTTGTCTGACTGTCTTTCAATGTTTATATTTTCATAACCATTTACATGAAGTAACTCATGCATAACATCCCAAACATCATATTTACCATCTTTAGACTGACTTGAAACTGGAACTAAAACTGAATCTGCATTCATGCCTAGCGTCTGTCTAATTACTTTTGTATTTTTAAATAATTGATTTTTAGTTAACTTATCACATTTTGTGCCAATAACAATACCATTGAAACCAAACTCTTTTATCCATCCATACATTTGAACATCTTCTTCTGTAGGCTTATGACGCAGATCCACTAGTAAAAATACATCTACTAGATTTGGTCTTAGTCGTAGATAATCTTCAATCATTTTTCCCCAAGTAGCTTTACTCGTCTTAGAAACTTTTGCATATCCATAACCCGGCAGGTCTACAAATCTAAACAAACCATCTATATCAAAGAAGTTTATAAGCTGAGTTTTTCCTGGTGTTGAACTTGTTTTAGCAAGTCCTTTTCGGTTAAGAAGCATATTTATAAGTGATGATTTTCCAACGTTCGATCGTCCTACAAAGGCCATTTCTGGTAGTCCGTCCTCTGGACATTGATCTGGCTTTACTGCACTTGTAACAAAACTACTATTTTTTATCTTCATTTTTTTCAACCTTTACCAAAGCATGTTCTAGAACTTCTTCCATAGTTTTAACTGGAATAAAGTTGATTGCTTTTTTAACTTCACTAGGTAATTCCTCTAAGTCTTTAATGTTATCAAATGGAAATAAAATAGTTTTAACTCCCGCTCTTTTAGCAGCTAAAGATTTCTCTTTTAATCCACCAATTGGTAATACTCTACCTCTAAGTGTTATCTCGCCAGTCATAGCAACTGTTCTATCAACAGGTGTTTTAGATATAGCAGATATAACAGCAGTAGCCATTGTTATACCAGCCGATGGGCCATCTTTTGGTATAGCTCCTTCTGGTATATGAATGTGTATATCAAGGTTTGAATGGAAATCTTCTGGTATATTGTATCTATCAGAAATAGTTCTAATATAACTTAGACCAGCTTTAGCTGACTCTTTCATTACATCTCCCATTTGACCGGTAAGTACAAGCGTACCCTTTCCTTTCATTGGAGCAACTTCAATGTTTAGAGTGTCTCCTCCAACAGGAGTCCATGCAAGACCTTTAACTATACCAATTTCATTGATTTCGTTAATATCTTCATATCTATATTTTTGAGATCCTAAAAACTTATTTAAGTTCTTACTATTAACTCTAACTTCTTCTTTTTTAGTTTCTACTATCTTAGTAGCAACCTTTCTACAAACTGTAGCTACTGTTCTCTCAAGCTCACGAACACCTGATTCTCTAGTATATTTACTAACAATATCAGTTAATGTGCTATCAGAAAGCTTTAAGTTTTCATCCGATAGACCATGCTCTTTTAATTGCTTTGGAACTAAATACTTTCTAGCAATGTTTACTTTTTCAGTCTCAGTATATCCAGCAACATTAATTACTTCCATTCTATCAAGAAGTGGTCTAGGGATTGTGTTAAGTGAGTTTGCAGTAGTAATAAACATAACTTTTGATAAATCAAATGGTATTTCTAAGTAGTGGTCTGTAAAGTCCTTGTTCTGCTCTGGATCTAATACTTCAAGTAATGCAGACGCAGGATCTCCTCTAAAGTCACTCGCTAATTTATCAATTTCATCAAATAAGAAAACTGGATTTTTGGTTCCACCCTCTTTAATATTTGTAATTATTCTTCCTGGAATAGCTCCAACATAAGTTCTTCTATGTCCACGAATCTCAGCTTCATCACGAACACCACCAAGTGACATTCTTACAAAAGTTCTATTAAGAGCTCTTGCAATTGACTTTGCAATTGAAGTTTTACCAACACCCGGAGGTCCAACTAAACAAATGATTGGTCCTTTTAGACTCTTAGTCAACTCTCTAATTGCAAGGTACTCAAGAACTCTTTCTTTAACCATCTTAAGTCCGTAATGATCTTCATTTAATATGTCTCTAGCTTTTGCAATATCTAGTGTATCTTTTGTTTGCTTGTTCCAAGGCATATCTAAAATCCAATTAATGTAGTTTCTTACAACTCCACTCTCAGCAGACGAAGGTGATAATCTTGCAAGTTTATCAATTTCTTTTCCCACTTTTTCTTTTACAGCTTTTGGAGCCTTTATTTTATCAAGTTTATCTTTTAATTCAGTGATTTCATCATCTGGATCATAATCTTCACCTAGCTCTTCGCGGATAACTTTCATCTGCTCTCTAAGATAGTACTCTTTTTGAAGTTTATTTATTTGTTTTCTTACTTTGTCATTGATATTTTTTTCAACTTCTAAAATTTCAATTTCATTAAGTAATAATTCATATAAGACTTCTAATCTCTTTCTTGGTACAATCGCTTCAATTATACT